>JALSPH010000262.1 GCA_026986055.1 Campylobacterales bacterium | reverse complement strand
AAGTTGATCCCCATTATATAGTGGCCTATGAGAACTCCAAGTATCGAAAGGGGTATCGTAGAGAGAGTGATGAGCGGCAGAACCACCGAGTTGAACATCCAGACAAGGGCCACGAAAATCAGAAAGATAGCTATAACGGCAGACTGAAGAATCTCTTTTTTTACGGTTCTGTTCTCCTTCTCCTCCCCTTTTATCTCTATCGAGACTCCATCATTTCGAAGAGATACAAAGAGAGGCTCAAGTCTCTCCATAACCTCCGAAGAGGTTATCTTCTTTTTATCGAGCGAAGCGTAAACGGTGCTTACCCTCTCTCCATCGACCTTGAAGATCTTGGCGAAACTCTCCTTTCGCTCGAACTCTACGATATCTGTAAGCTTTACCCACTCCATACGCCCCGGTACCTGCAGTTCGAACCTTTTTAGCGTCTCAAATAGATCTTTCCTCTCATCTTCGAGCCTAATGCGTACGAGCCCCTCCTCATTGAACATCTTTCCATACTCGCCTTTGAGGAAAAATGGTTGCATCGCTTTGGTCAAAACCCCTTCGGTGAAGCCAAGCTGCTGCCCATAGCGATTGACCCGAAGTTTGAGCTCATCTTCACCCTTTTTTGCGTCATCGTGTATATTTTCTACGCCGTCAATTTTAGCTAGCTCGCTCTCGACACTCTTTAGCGCTTCGGCGACCTTGTCGCTCGGACCTGCAAAAGAGATCTCTATATCGCTCTTTACGATTCCTGCCTGAGGCACTATGACGTTGAGCTCCTTGAAAAGCGGTCCGTACTCATCCTCCTTTTTCCTGAACGGCTCCACGATCTTCTGAATGAGAGCGGCGATCTCTTGTGCAGAACGGGTTCGGATCATATCCGAGTCGTTATACTCGGGACTAAGGTACGGGTTTATGTACTTGTCGAAAAAGTTTTTCGGAACCGGCTCGTGAAGATTTACGAAAATATGGAAAAGGTTGTCAGCATGTTCGCCCTTGTTGTTGCTGTCGAGCTTCAAACCTATGACGGCGGTTATGGAGGAGACATCTTTTTTGGGAAGCTTCTCAAGAAGCGCTTTTTCGAGCTTTGAGACTATCTTTTCATTCTCTTCAAGATCATTGTTTATATCGACCTCTCCGTTGACGTAAATCTGTGTCGTATCGAAGTCCGGAAAAAGTTGAAACTTGCTCTGCTTGGCCAAAAGCCAGGTGGCAGAACCTATCAGAAAAAGCATCATAAAGAGAGAGATATATTTGTACCTCACCATCGGACGCAAAATCGCTGCGTATATCTCGTAGTTTTTCTCCCAAAAACGTCGGGTGAAACCCGCCTCTTTCGTAGGTTTGAGAAGATCTTTGGCATGAAGCGGCAGAAAATAGAAAGCTTCAAAGAGTGAACTTAGCAGCAGGATGGTTATCATCACCGGCAACACTTTTATGAACTCGCCAAGTTTACCGCTCAACATCAAGAGAGGCAAAAATGCAAACACCGTCGTCATCGTAGCGGTCAAAACTGCCGGAAACATCTCCACGGAACCCTTTATGGCAGCCTCTTTCGGATCCATGCCATCCTCTATGTAGCGGTAGATGTTTTCAGCTACCACTATCGCTTCGTCCACGAGCATACCGAGTGCTATGAGTGTTCCAAGCAGCGTAAGCATATTTAGACTGTATCCCAAAATCTCCGAAGCGACTAGCCCTATCATAAAACTTACCGGAATCCCTACGGCCACGACTATGGCGATTCTGGCATTGACAAAAAGAAGCATCGAAAGAAAGACGAGGCTCAGGCCGAATATTATATTCGAAACGACGGTATTGAGACGGTTTTTTATCCATATGGATGTGTCCGTGTATACCTCGAAAGTCATATTCGGGTAGCGGTCCGAATAACCTGCCAAAAGTTTACGTATCTCTTTTGAGAGCGCTATGGCATTGCCATCTTCGGACTTGCTGACCGATACGGAGACATTTTTTACGCCGTTGAAGTGGGATATCTCGCTTGGATCGCTTAGAACGAATTTTACATCGGCTATATCTTTTATGAAAATCTTCTTGCCATCTATTTTGAGAATGGTTTCGGCAACCCTTTTAGCATCTTTTTCACCGTTTACGGTGCTTACGTAAAGGTGGTTTCCCCTCTCCCTCACCGAACCTATCGGAAATATGGAAGCGATCTGCGAAATAGCGTTTACCACGGAGCTTTTGGAGAGGCCGTATGCCTCTATCTTTTCACTGTTCAACAAAATATCGAGCTCTTCGTCCGCATCGCCGTAAACGACTATGTCGCTGAGATCTTTCAAACCTGCAAGATCGCTCTTTATATCGTCTGCGACCCTTAAAAGCTCTCTCTTTTCCACTTTACCGGCGACCGCTATTATGACAAGCGGAAAGCTTCTTTTGGCCACCTTGGCTATCGGTTCGTCCATATCCGACGGAAGATCTCTGCGAATATTGGCTATGACATCTTTGACGTCACTCAGCGCGAGGTCTGCATCGTTACCGGGCTTGATATCTGCACCGATAGAGAAAGCACCGTTTTTTATGACGGATTCAACCGTATCTATCTCGCTCAGATTTTTCAAACCATCCTCTATGGAGTGAACGGCCATCTTGTCCAGCAGGTCCGCACTTGCACCGGCATAGTGTCCGCTTATCGAAATACGGTCGAGATTTGCCGGAGGGAATATCTCTTTAGGGATGTTTATGTAGGCAAAAATCGAAAGAACAAATAGAAAAATGAGAAAAATATGATTTAGTATAGGCTTCTCTATGGCGAAGCGTATGAACTTTTCAATCATCGAGAGCACCTAAAAGAGGGTATCGAGGATCTGATTTTTCACCTTCAGACCCTCGACCTTGCGGCTAAGGAGTTTATGCTCTTCCACAAGAGCACCGTACTGGGTCTCGAGACGGTCGATGGCACGGCTCTCGTAATAGATCGAATTGCGCAGATAGATCTTTGGCAACAAAAGAAGGAGAGTTATGAATATCGTGATTATGACGATAAATAGAAACTGCCAATCCGCCGTGCCATCGTAAACGGTCTCATCTATACTATCGGCAAGTTCGAACTTCTCTTTAACACTCTTTTGAATAACTTCACCCTTTTTTTCCATCTCATCCATTCTCGTCATCACCCTCTTTGAACCAAAAACATCTAAGTTTCGCACTTCTGCTACGCGGATTTTGCCTTAACTCCTCCTCCGTAGCCACAAGAGGTTTCCTTGAAAGCATAGTGCCAAGAGCGTGGTCGTTACCGCACTGGCACCTGAAAACTCCGGGAGGGCATATGCAGTTTTGGCTCCACTTTTTGAACCGCTGCTTGACGAGCCTGTCTTCCAGTGAGTGAAAGGTTATGAGCCCGACTACTGCACCGCAAGGTGGATTGGCTTCAAGTATATCGAGCAGCCTCTCTATCTCTCCAAGCTCATCGTTTACCTCTATGCGAATCGCCTGAAAAAGGGGCGTTGCCGGATTTGTCTTACCCCGTTTTTTCAAAACTCTGCCAAGAATATCGGCAAGTTCTATACCGCTTTCAATAGGTTTGAGGCTTCTTGCTTCCACGATGGCTTTCGCCGCTTTTTTGTAGGCTCTCTCTTCCGCATACTCTTTAAATATTCTCTCAAGCTCTTCAATCGGGTAACCGTTGACGACATCGTATGCGCTTATTTTTGCTTTCGGGTTCATACGCATATCAAGAACGGGTGAGAGAAAGCTAAACCCCCTCTCCCTCTTGTCCAGTTGCAGCGATGAAACACCAAAGTCGGCCAACAAGCCGCAAATCCTCTTTTCCGACAGCAGCCGAGGCAGCAGTTGCGAAAAGCGACCTTCTACTGCTTCGAAACGGTCGCCGTACGGCGCAAGCACTCTTTTTGAAAACTCGATAGCCTCCGGGTCTTGGTCTATACCTATGACTCTGACACCCGGAAAACTCTCCAGTATAGCTCTGCTGTGACCGCCGTATCCAAGAGTACAGTCTATGAAAACCCCATCTGCTTTCATCCTTTCAAAACAGTGCAAAACCTCGTTAAGAAGTACCGGAACGTGGGGACTTTTTTCGTTCATTTCATCTCATACTTTTTACGTTCATTATACCATTTTGGCCAAATTTTTTGCATTTAACACCGCATATCCGCCAAAGTCGTTGTTGAAATAGACAAATATGGTTTCGCACTCCTTTGCGGCACTTTTTATCTTCGCCGCCCAGACTCCAAGCTCTTCGTCACTGTAACTTCCGCCATACCTTCCGTCAGGCCCATGGAGCCTGAAGTATCCGAATTCGGCAGTTACGACACTCTCCATCTTCCGTTTACCGAAGTCGTTTATGCATAGTGCCGCATTGTACGACTTCAATAGGTTATATACCTCCTCACGAAGCCAACTCTCGTCCCTGAACTCCATGGCGAAACGGTAGCCTGGCGGAAGGAGCTTCAAAAACTCCTCCAAAAGCCCTGCATCGAAGTGTAACGATGGGGGGAGCTGAAAGAGAATAGCCCCGATTTTTCTCTTTAGCGGCTTGATAAGGTGAAGGTATCTGTAGAGCTCGTCTCTGCACTCATGCAGCCTTTTATAGTGAGTGATACCGCGATATGCTTTGAGCGAAAAATAGAATCTTTCAGGAGATCTTTGAAGCCAATTCTCCACTGTTTTGATCCTGGGCAGGTGGTAAAAGGTACTGTTAAGCTCTACAGTTTCAAAATGATCTTTATAGTAGTCGAAAAAGCGGTTTTTAGGTAACTCTTCCGGGTAGAAAACACCCCTCCAGTGTTCGTAGTAAAATCCGGATGTCCCAACATAGACTTCGGCACTCATAGCGACTTCACCGCTTCATATGCGACGGAAACCATCATCTCCATCTCGCTATCGCCGATAACGTAAGGAGGCATGAAGTATAGAACGGCTCCAAGCGGCCTCACGAATACACCTCTTTTTAGACAATACTCGAAAATCTTCAGGTTCACTCTCTCCGAAGGCTCGTACCCTTGCAACTCTACGGCCGCTATCATACCGGTTCGGCGCACCTCTTTAACGTTATCGAGCTTTTCAAACTTTTCCAAAAGTGAACCCAGAAGTTCGCCTCTCTTTCTGTTTTCACCCAAAATATCGCTCTTTTCGAAGATATCCAAAACCGCATTCGCGCAACTGCACCCCAGAGGATTTCCCGTATAGCTGTGAGAGTGAAGAAAGGCTTTGTATTCAAGATAGTCGCAATAGAAGGCTCCATAGATTTCGTCGGTAGTCAACACAACCGCCAGCGGCATGAACCCGCCCGTAAGTCCTTTGGAGAGACAGATGAAGTCCGGCGATATGTCTGCCTGCTCGGAGGCGAACATCGTTCCGGTACGTCCGAATCCTACGGCAATCTCATCGGCTATGAAGTGTATTCCGTACTCTTCACACAAACCTTTGGCCTTCGTAAGATAGGAGGGGTGGTACATATGCATACCTCCGGCACACTGAACCAGAGGCTCCACTATAAAAGCGGAAATTTCGCTGCCGCGGCTTTTCAAAATCTTTTCAAGCTCATCTGCAGCTTCACGGGCACTCTCTTCACTCATATCTTTTGGTACGGGAGTCTGGATAGATTTTATCAAAATAGGCTCGTACGTCTTTTTGTACAGCTCCACATCTCCAACCGAAAGTGCCCCTATCGTCTCTCCGTGGTAACTGTTGGTAAGCGAAAGAAAGAGCGGCCTCAACTCACCTCTGTTTAGATGAGCATGGTAACTCATCTTGAGTGCCACCTCTATAGCACTCGACCCATTGTCGGCAAAAAAGAGTCTGTTTAGACTACCGGGCGCAATAGCGCAGAGCCTCTCGGCTAGCGTGACTGCAGGCTCATGTGTAAAACCGGCCAATAGAACATGCTCGAGCCTGGATGCCTGCTCCGATAACTTCTTTGAGATGTATGGGTTGGAATGACCGAAAAGATTGACCCACCAGCTGCTTATGGAGTCGATATATCTGTTACCGTCGAAATCTTCAAGCCAGATCCCCTCGGCTGATTTTACAGGAATGAGCGGGAGCGTTTCATGATCTTTCATCTGAGTGCACGGGTGCCAAATATGCGCAAGGTCACGTCTCGTTATTTCAGAATTGTCCATCTTCTCTCCCGTTCAATATGTCAATGTTTGTCAAATAACTTGACAAAGTGTAAAAATATCGGAAAATGCCGATAAATACGGTGTTAATACGCCAAATTTAAACCGGAATTAATTTCCGATTCAATAGAATTGTTAAGAGAATTATATCTTAAAAAAGTACCAAAGGCCTTTGAATGATATCCTGGATGCAAAAACACAGAAAATATCTTGTAGTAACTATATGGATCAGCACTATAGCCTTCGTAGGTGCAGGTTTCGTCGGCTGGGGTACATACCAGTACGGCAGCAAAAGCAACTCCGTTGCGATGGTCGGCGACATACCCGTAACGATGAACGAATTCCAAAGTGCTTACAGCAACATTTACGAACAGTACAACAGAGCGATGGGCGGCACGCTCGATGAAGCGACG
>JALSPH010000261.1 GCA_026986055.1 Campylobacterales bacterium | reverse complement strand
CATATCGAGCCCCACTATAGCTATCAAAGCACCGTACTCGGCACCTGCCGTAGAGAGTTTCGAGAAGAAGTTGGCGGCGTGTATATTCAAGGAGCTCACCCTCGTAGCATCGAACATAAAGAGCTGGAAACCGACTTTCAGAGAGTTTTGGTGATACATCACGTCGAACTGTTCCGTAACCGAGCCGTCAAGAAAACCTTTGAGGTAGTAAATAACGCAGTTTCCCCTTGTCTTAGCCGCTATTCTGCTCCCCATAAAGCCCAGATAGGTATTATCCACTATCTCGACGAACTTCTCCCTCTCTTCGGCTCTTGCATTGAAATCCTCTCTTGTCTGCACGACGACAGGATTGTAACCGCGATCGTAGATTTCGATAGCCTGCATACTCCTTTGAGTCGAGTCTTCGTTATATACCAAAACGTTCTCTTCGCTCCCCTCTTTTGCGTTCAAGCCCCCGGCAAAGAGCATCGCTACATCGAGTGTTTTGAATATACAAAAAGGGATCTCTCCCTCAAAGAAGCTGAAAAACGCCTCGTACTGCTTCCTGTTGACGTCGCAGAAACCTATCGTGGCCTTCATCGCTTTTTGAAGCTTAATCATCGTATCGAGAAGTATCGTGACTCCGTTTTTGTTAAAAAAGACCACCTTCTTCAAAGAGACTAGAATCATCTGTACTTTGGAAGATTTCGTAACCTCCATATCCTGCATCGTTATCAAGCCGCTTGCACTGTTTCCGTCTAGAAAACCCTGGGGCGTGAAGATGGCTATGCGCTGCTTCTTTATGATAGGCCTCATACGATCTCCGTTATCTCTTCAAATCTCTCCATCACGGGCATGACAAAATCCGGGTTGAAAGATATAAAGCTGTTTGCACCCGCTTCGAGCATTTTGGGCCTGCTGAGTTCATAAAAGAGAAGCAGATGTAAAAATCTGGCAGCGTCGCACGAGGGTGCCTTGCCGCACTCCTCTTTGGCGAAAGCGAGTTTTACCACCTCTATCACGCCGCTATCTATCTCCCATTTGCCGGCGATCTTCTCTACAAGGGTCTCGAACCCAAATCCGCTTACCCGTTCAAGAATGGTACCCAGGTCGATATCTCCGCTTTGGCGAATCAGAGCCACTTCCGAAGAGCGGTCGGAGAAAATGGCGTCTGCGACTATCAGCCCGGCACTAATCACGGCAGCGGCACTCAGGTACTTCTCCTCCATTGCCTCCTCTTTCACTATCTTCTCCCATCTCTTCATCAATGAGAGTTGAAAGTTTCTAAAATCATCCCTCCCAAGAGAGAAGCAGCCCCACTTTTGAGGTGCTACCGACTCCACCATATATGCGTAAAGAAGCTGTTTGGCACGCTCGGTTCCGAGTGCCGAAAATATCTGCATAGGATCTTTAAGCTCCTGCTTGAAGCCGTAAGCGGCACTGTTGACTACCTGTTTAAGATAGTAGATAAGAGCCGGATCGTCGGATGCCGCTTTGGCGGCCTTTGAAAGATCTCTTCCATTAAGAGAACTCAAACTCTCTCTAAGCGCCTCCGGCAGAGGAGGAACTCTCTTTAGATACTCGTCTATCTGTTTGGATGTAACCATCTCGTAGGCACCTTCAATATTTGATACAATTTTATCGTAAAAAATAGTTTATAAATAAAATTTTATACTATATCGGCAAAAGAGAGCAAAAGATAGAATATAATATCTCCGATCTACGCCGATCGAAAGCATAAAAACTTGCTTAATTTAAGCTAATTCTTTGGTTCTTTTCTATAGAATTAGCCAACTTTTTGACTATAAAACTTTCAAAGGCTAAATCATGGCAAGAAAATGCTCTATAACCGGTAAAGGTCCAATGAGCGGCAACAACGTAAGCCACGCTCACAACAAAACCAAGCGTAGATTTCTTCCAAATCTTCGTACGGTACGCATAACTCTCGAAGACGGTACGCGTAAAAAGATCAAAGTTGCGGCTTCAACCCTTCGCACGATGAAAAAGAAGGGCGTCTAAGCCCAAACTTTCGCCAAAGGTCTCCTTTGGCCTCTTCCGCTCTGCCGACTTCCCCACAAAAATATCTCACTCCAATCATAAAGAGTAGAACCAGGAGTTTTCAATGTTTACAATCACACCGATAGAGGGCGGAGTATGCGCTCCGGAAGGCTTTTACGCTGATGGCGTAAGTGCAGGTCTGAAACCTGAGGGGAAAAAAGATCTAGCCTTCATCTATTCAGAGACTCTATGCAACATAAAAGCGATATTCACAAAAAACCGCTTCCAGGCTGCCCCCATTCAACACTTCAAAAAAGAGTCGATAGAGAGCTCCAACTTCGTTCTCATAAACGCCAAAAATGCAAACGCTATGACCGGTGAAAAAGGTGTCGAAGATATAGACGCCATACTCTCGCATGCAAAAGCCCTCTTCAAAGAGATAGAAAACCCCGTTATGAGCTCTACGGGAGTCATAGGCGTACCTCTGCCGAAAGAGAAGATATTGAAAGGCATAGAGTCGTTCGATCTATTGAAAAAATCTCCGGACGCTGCGGCAGAAGCCATTATGACGACGGACAGCTACAGCAAGCAGGTAGCTTTCAAGGTAACGCTGCAAAGCGGTGACAGCTTTACAATCGGAGCGATGGCAAAAGGTGCCGGCATGATAAATCCCGCGATGGCGACGATGCTCTGCTTCATAACGACGGATGCTGCAGTGGATGCCGATGAGATGGGTGCGATTTTGAAAGAGTGCGCAGAGAGGACATTCAACGCTATCAGCGTCGACGGAGATACATCTACAAACGACACTGTGATGCTGCTCTCAAACGGCAAATCCGCTATATACAACCGTGAAGCTTTTATTTTCGCACTTGAAAAAGCTATGCACGAGCTGGCACTGAAAATAGTCGCCGACGGCGAAGGGGCCACGAAGTGCGTAGCCTTCAAAGTAACAGGGGCTGCGAACGATGAAGAGGCTGCAACCGCCGCGAAAGCGCTTACGAACTCTCTGCTTGTAAAGACCGCTCTTTATGGCGAAGACCCTAACTGGGGACGCATAGCTTCTACTATAGGAGCAAGCGGCGTAGAGTGCGACCCAAAGAGTCTGACTATAACGTTCGGAAACGTTACCGTATATAAAAAGGGGGAGATACTCTTCGACGAAGAGCAGGAAGCCAAAGCCGCAAAGGTAATGAAAAAGAGCTCCTTTTCCATCCATTGCGACCTTGGGGTTGCAGAGGGCTCCTTCACGGCCTACGGGTGCGACCTTGGATATGAATATGTCAAGATAAATGCAGATTACAGGACCTGATAAGCAATAATTGAATATAATCAGAAAAATTTCACAGGAGAGAGAAATGCTTCACGAATATCGCGATATCATCAGCAAACTGAAAGTTGAAAATGCACATTTTGCAAAAATCTTCGAAAAACATAACGAACTCGACAAGATAGTCACGGAAGTCGAAGAGGGTCGTCAACATATGGATGATCTAGAACTGGAAAAGTTGAAAAAAGAGAAGCTTCGCCTCAAAGATGAAGCCTACAGGATGATCATAGAGTATAAAAAGAAACACAACCTTTAAACGTTAGAAGGGGAGCGACTCCTCCTCTTCTATTTGCAGCCCGGTTACTTTTTCTCCGGTTCGGCAAAAGCTCCAAAACCCATCATCTTTTTGTAACGCTCCTGCATGCGCTCATCGTCACCCATACTTCTCAACTCTTTGACTTGAGTAAGAAAATAGTCGCCTACCGCTTTTGCCGCACCCTCTTTGTCTCTGTGGGCACCTATCATAGGTTCGTCGATGATATCGTCTATCAGCTCCATCTTCAAAAGCTCGTCGGGTGTTATCTTAAGGGCCTTCGTCGCCTGCTCCACTTTGGAGGGATCATTCCACAAGATAGCCGCGCACCCTTCCGGAGAGATGACGCTGAATATCGAGTAGCGCATCATGGCGAGTCTGTCCGCCACACCGATAGCCAAAGCTCCTCCGCTTCCCCCTTCGCCTATGACGATAGATACGGTAATCGTATCGAGTCGGCTCAGTTCAAGCAGGTTTCTGGCTATCGCTTCGCTCTGACCACGCTCTTCGGCACCGAGACCCGGGTATGCACCCGGCGTGTCTATCAGCATCAAAACAGGAAGGCCGAACTTTTCGGCAATCTTGGCTGTACGAAGCGCTTTTCTGTACCCCTCCGGATGTGGCATACCGAAGTTTCTTTTCAATTTGTTCTTCGTCCCTCTTCCCTTCTGCTCACCTATGACGAGGCACTTTTCATCTCCTATATAGCCGAGATAACATATGATAGCCGGATCGTCACGATAGGTTCTGTCGCCGTGAATCTCCACCGCATCCCGCATCAAAAAGCGTATATAGTCGAGTGCATATGGCCTGTCGGGATGCCTTGCAAGCTGAAGCTTCTGGAAATCGGAGAGATTTTTGTATATTTTGGAGAGCTCTTTTTCAAGATCCTTTTCAAGGATCGCTATAGCCTCCGTATCGCCGCGCACTCTGGCAGCGGCTATATCGTTTTCGATCTCTTTGAGCTTCTCTTCGAAGGGGAGGTACGTCGCCACGTCACACCTTTTTGAAAATCACGACGCCGTTCGTGCCGCCGAAACCGAAAGAGTTGCTCATGACAACGTTCAACTTCGCCTCTCTCGCACTGTTTGGGACATAGTCGAGATCGCAGTCGGGATCCGGCGTCTCGTAGTTTATGGTAGGAGGTATTAAGCCGTCTCTCATAGCCATCAAAGAGACTATCGCCTCTATCGCGCCGGCGGCGCCAAGGCAGTGGGCCGTTTGGCCTTTCGTGGAGCTAACCGGAGGACAATTCTCTTGTCCGCCGAAAGCCTTTTTTATAGCCATCGTTTCGTACCAGTCGTTGTACTTGGTGCTGGTGCCGTGAGCGTTTATGTAGTCCACTTTAGGGTTTCCGGCCATTTCGAGCGCCGCCTTCATCGCTCTGTAGGCACCCTCGCCCTCCGGGGCCGGTGTCGTAATATGGTTAGCGTCACCGCTCTCGCCGAAACCTATAAGCTCTCCGTAGATTCTCGCTCCTCTTGCGACGGCGGCATCGTACTCCTCGAGCACAAGCGCTCCCGCACCCTCTCCCATTACGAAACCTCCTCTGTCGGCATCGAACGGGCGTGAAGCCTTTTTCGGTTCGTCGTTACGGGTAGACAGTGCCTTCATAGCTGCGAACCCGCCTATTCCGACCGGACATATTGCAGCTTCGGCACCTACTACGAGCATTCTGTCCGCACCGCCGAGCATGATCGTCTTCGCCGCTTCGGTTATGGCGTGCGTTCCTGCCGCACATGCCGTGACGCTGGAAAGGTTAGGCCCTTTGAGGTTGTGAAAAATAGAGATGAAGCCTCCAAGCATATTGACGAGGGATGAGGGGATGAAAAAGGGTGAAATCCTCCTGGGACCGCGAGTTTCGCAAACTACGGCATTTCTCTCTATGTTTGCAAGCCCGCCAATACCGGAAGCAGAAGAGATACCGAACCTCTCTCTCTCCACTCTCTCATCTATCCCCGCATCCTTGATAGCCTCATCGGCCGCTTTTATACCAAGCTGTATGAAACGGTCGGCCTTCTTCACCTCCTTGGGATCCATCACGACGGTCGGATCGAAATCTTTCACCTCCGCCGCTATCTTGACGCTCTGATTTTCAGCGTCAAACAAAGTAATTCTTTCAATGCCACATTGCCCTTCAAGTATGGCTTTAAAAGAACTCTCTTTATCGTGCCCTACTGCATTGATCATCCCAAGTCCGGTTACCGCTACCCGTCTCACATACTCTCCTTCATCTCATCAATATCGGCCGAAAGAGGGGCTTTCGACCGTCTCCCCCTTCAAGAGGCTTACTTGTTCTCTTCTATAAACTTAACCGCATCGCCGACAGTCTGGATCTTCTCGGCTTGATCGTCAGGAATTTCGATATTGAACTTCTCTTCAAGGGCCATAACCAGTTCAACAACGTCGAGGCTGTCCGCACCGAGATCTTCGACGAATTTAGACTCCATCTTCACTTCGTCCGGGCTGACATTGAGTTGCTCTACAACTACCTCTTTTACATCGTCAAAAATTGCCATTGCTTTCTCCTTTTAAAATGAATCGTATTATGGTAGCAAAACTTTCTTTAAATGAAGTATATATCCTGCATAAGAGGGAGAGAATGCAAAGAGATCGGTATCAAAAAAATTTACACGATCGATGAGTTTGGAAAGTTCGAGTAGTTTAAAATCCCTACTCACTTCATGCCCGGCTCACGCAGTCCGGACCTTGCGGCTGCAAGTATGCAGACACGCAAGCTCGCATAACGCTAAAAACGACACGCAGCTCTCACAGAGAGTGCAAAGCACAAGGTCGTTTTCTTGACGCGTGAACTCTATCTCTAATTTAAAGCCTCACCGAGTCAGGTCATAATCACAACTCACTTCATGCCCGGCTCACGCAGTCCGGACCTTGCGGCTGCAAGTGTGCAGACACGCAAGCTCGCATAACGCTAAAAACGACACGCAGGTGTCGTTTTCTTGACGCGTTATGCCATATTCATTCCGC
>JALSPH010000260.1 GCA_026986055.1 Campylobacterales bacterium | reverse complement strand
TGTGGTCAGAATAGGGGAAGAGCTCTTCGTCAAGCAGCTTCGATTTTGCAAAGAGGATGGAGAGCTGGTTTGCGCCTCTTTGAACAGTGCATATAGAGATATTTCCGTAAAACCGTCCGAACTGCACATAATCGGCGAAGCGGTAGCCGCAATGCAAAGGGAGAGGTAGTGGAGCGTTACGACGAGAAGCTAAGAAGCAAGCTTATAGATATGATCTACAGTTCCGTCCCCTTCAGCATCGTCATCAATATTCTTGCGGCCCTTGTCGTATTGTTTGTCTATTGGCCTACGACGGAGACGAATGTAGCGGTATGGTTCGCTCTTGTTGTCGGAGTGATGCTTTTTCGGCTATTGGCATACCTTCACTACAAGTCCCGTCAGGGTGAGATTCCGGTAAAGCGAGCATGGTTTCTTATATGGCTTGGAATGTTTTTAAGTGCAGTCGTCTGGGTAAGCAGTCTCTGGTACTTTCTTGGAAGAGAGAGCATCGCCTACGACTTTCTCATGGCTTTTGTTATGGGGGGGCTTGCATCGGGAGCGGTGACTACGCTCTCTTCCGACAGGATCACGGCCGTAACCTACATCTCCATCATTCTTGGCGGAACCTCGCTCTGGCTCTTTTTGAGCAGCGAACCGGTGGAGTTGATGATGGGGGTTTTGATACTTGCATTTTTGGCCTTCTTGATACTCAGCTCCAACAGAATATACAAGACCATAGTGGACGCATTGATGCTCAGAAAGAAGAATACGAGGTTCATCAGGGCTTTGAAGGCGCATAAAGCGGAGATGGATCTGATCTTCGACAATGTTCCTGCAGGAATCTTCTTTTACGATACTCAGTTCAATATCGTCAATGTAAACCAGCGTTTCGTGGAGATATTCGACTCCGAAAGGGAGAGGCTCATAGGTCTAAATCTCGAAGAGTTGGTAGACAGGCGTATAATCCCCGCAATGCGTGCACCTATAGATTATGCCGGCCTTGAGGATGGCTACTTTGAGGGAGCCTACCATACCACTACCAGCGATATAGATGTAAACATAAGAGTCAAAACGACGGCGCTCAAAGACTCCAGAGGAAGGCTGGTAGGTGCCATAGGCATAGTAGAAGATATAGCGCCTGAACTGGAGAACAAGGAGAAGATAGAGTCATTCGCGCAGTTTTATACCCAAAATCCCAATCCCGTCTTTAGAGTGGCCTGCCCAAATCGCGAGATTTTACTTGAAAACGATGCGGCAAAAAGGGTGCGAATTTCGGTACAGAAGAGTTCGATGAAGAGGTGGGAGCACTTTTTGAGAAAGGTCTGTTCGGGCGGTGAGAAGAGCGTGATACTTCGTGACGATGATACTATCTATCAGTTCGATGCCGTCTCCACCAACAGAGAGAGTATCAATCTCTACGGGCGCGACGTAACGAAGGAGAGAATCGCCAGAGAGCGTGCCGATTATCTTGCATATTACGACGAGCTTACGGGACTTCCGAGAAGAAAACTCCTTTTCGAGCATATAAAGATAGCGATGATGAGGGCAGAAAGGAACGGCACGAAAAACGCACTTCTCTTTTTGGATCTTGACAACTTCAAGCAGATCAACGACTCTATGGGGCACGATACGGGAGACTACCTTCTTGAGCAGCTTGCGAAACGTCTGACGGCTCTTATGAGAACCGGAGATATCGTAGCAAGGCTGGGAGGGGACGAGTTTGTTATCTTGCTGGCGGATCTTGAAGGTGATGAGCAGGAGGCTGCTTTGAAGAGTGAGATAGTAGCCAGAAAAATTAGGGAAGAGATTGCCGAGCCATTCATGATAAAAGGTCGGAAACTTCACTTCAGCGTCAGCATAGGCATAACGATCTTCGATCATGGACGCGACTTTTTCGCCCTTCTTAAAGAGGCCGACGTTGCGATGTACGAAGCCAAATCGGCCGGCAAAAACTGTGTAAGGCTTTTCGACGAGAAACTGGAGGAGCAGACTGTAGATAAGAGCGAACTGCTTCAGGATCTGCACAACGCTATAGAGAAGGGGCAGCTAAAGCTGCTTTACCATCCCCAGATAGAGATATCCAGCGGCAAATGTCTCGGGGCCGAGGCTCTTTTAAGGTGGGATCACCCCATGCGTGGAGCCGTATCGCCGGAAGTTTTCATTCCGCTTGCGGAAGAGAGCGGAGTGATTCACGAGCTTGGCCAATGGGTTATAAAATCGGTGGCAAGGGATTGTGCCGATTTGGATCTTGACTACATTGCCGTAAACGTCAGTATAAAAGAGTTTGTAAGAAGCGACTTCATAGAGGTTATAAGAGAGATGAAAAACAGAGGCGAGATAGACCCGAAGCGAATCGAGCTGGAGATGACGGAGTCGGTCTTCATAGGCAACTACGAAAAGACGAACGACAAACTAAAAGAGCTCGAGGAGATGGGTTTCAGGTTCAGTATAGACGATTTTGGGACGGGATACTCCTCTCTTTCGTATCTTAAAAATCTCTCCATAAAGACGCTCAAGATAGATCGCGGTTTCGTGCATGATATCGGGATAAATCCAAACGATGAGGTTTTGACAAGAACGATAATAGATATAGCTTCCCATTTTGGAATGAAGACGGTGGCAGAAGGGGTGGAGAACGAGACGCAGCTCGATTTCCTGAAAAAGTTCGGTTGCGATCTTGCTCAAGGGTACTACTTCAGCAAACCGATGAGCATAAGCGATTTCAGAGAGTGGCTGCAAAAGAGCGAGAACTCTTCGTAGCCTCAGTTTTTTCGCAGTGATCGCACGAGAGAGTAGAGAAGAAAAAATGAGAGAAGGGTTGCTGCCGCTCCTTGAATCGAAAATAGTACCCACTCCATCTTTTTTCTCCGTCTCTATTTTGATGAGTAATATTAGATCAACATTGTCAACTATCGATCAATACCGTATGAACAACGATTAACGGAGGAGAGTATGGAGTATAGGTATATAGGAAAAAGCGGCCTGAGAGTTTCGCCTTTATGTATGGGGACGATGACTTTCGGCTCCTTTTGCGACAAGAGGAGCTCTTTTGAAATAATGGATAAAGCTTACGACCGGGGTATCAACTTTTTCGATACGGCCGAGTTGTATCCGGTGCCGCCAAGAAGCTCATGGGCCGGAGTTACCGAGGAGATAGTCGGAGAGTGGATGGCAGGCAAGCCAAGAGAGTCGATAATTCTGGCATCCAAAGTGGCAGGGGCCGCAAGCGGCTGGTTCGTGCCGCCTATTCGCCACGGGATGACGGCGATAGACAGATTTCATATAGAAAGAGCGGTAGAGGGGAGCCTAAAGAGGCTTAAAACCGACTATATCGACCTTTACCAGATGCACTGGCCCGATACTATCGTACCGATAGAGGAGAGTCTGGAGGCGTTCGATAGGCTTGTGCAAAGCGGTAAAGTACGCTACATAGGGACCTCAAACGACACGGCCTACGGCTTGACGAAAGCGAATGAAACGAGTCGCTACAAAAATCTTGCAAGGTTCGAGTCGATTCAGAACAACTTCTCTTTATTGAATCGCCGCTTTATGGACGAACTTGCTACGGTTTGCAGAAAAGAGAGTATATCTTTGCTCCCTTACGCACCCCTTGCCGGAGGGGTCTTGAGCGGTAAGTACAACGGGGAGTTCTACCCTCCAAATGCCCGTTTTACTAAATATCTTGAAGATAAAAATCCGCGCGTAAGAGCGCAGGCTTCGAAGTATCTGAACGAAAAGACGCTAAGAGCCACCGCCCTTTATATGGAGATAGCCCAAGCAGCCGGTATGAGTGTAACTACTCTTGCCGTAGCGTGGAGTATGCAGCACGACTTTGTAGCCTCTTCGATAATAGGAGCTACGAGCGTAAAACAGCTCGATGAGACCCTCGCAGCTTTGGATGTGAAGCTTGATAGCGAGATTTTAAGAGCCTGCGACGAGGTAGAAGAGACGATCCCTTATCCTATGGGGTGAGATAGTGCGAAAGGGGTTTTATAGTTTTGTCTGCGACGTCCATTTGGCCAAGGTTGCGAAATATCTCAGGCTTTTAGGGTTCGATACGGTATACAGAGGTGACTTGGATGACAATGAGATTTTGGGCTATTGCCGTTTTGGACGCATAGGAGTAACGTGCGACAGAAGGCTGCAGGAGAGAATGCCGAACTCGATTATAGTTCTAAGGTGCGAGGATGCCGTAACGCAGCTTAGGCGCTTAGCGGCGATGCTCGATCTTGCTCGTTTTGCCCATCCCTTTACTCGCTCTTTGTGCTGCAATCGCATATTGGCTTCATGCGAAAAAGAGCAAATCTTTGAAAAGATACCCAAAGAGACCTACAGATGGCTTGACGGTTACTGGATCTGCCCAAAATGCGATAGGGTCTACTGGCAGGGAACGCATGCAAAACGCATGCGTAAAAAAGTTTATGAGATATTGGGTTATTGAAAAAAATATGTAGATTTCATAGGAGGGACCATGAAGACAAAGTGGTGACCCCTAGGGGACTCGAACCCCTGTGACAAGGATGAAAACCTTGCATCCTGGACCGCTAGATGAAGGGGCCATCAACGGCTTTGTGGGTGAAATTATAGTGAATTTAACTTAAATTACTATAAAATTATCTAAAAGACGGGTTGCGTGTTCCAAGGGTGTCGATAGATAGAGAGTCAAACTTGCGATTTGAGACGTAAAAATCTCGGCCAAAAACCGCGCTTGCCCGTCAGGGTCTCGAAGAGGTTAGCGGTTTTTAGAGATTTTGCAGGCGTCCGTAGGCAAATCGCACTCGTTTGACGATCTGTCTATCGATACTCTTCATAGAAGTAGCACATTTTCTCAGTGACACGTATAAAATTCTAAGTTTTTGTCCAAAAGGGTTATATTGAAATTTGTTAAAACTGTACTCTTTGCTTGTTTACTCTTTTTTGCGGCAGGTTGCTCCATGAAACATTACGAAAAGCCGCAGCCAGCTTTGATAGTTCTGAAATTGCCCGCATTGAAGTATGCCGATATGGGGTTCGTATATCGCGGGAAAAATAGGGTCAAGATTCAGATCTACAACTCAGGTAGTGCACTCTTTACTTTAAGTGTAGGCAAAAGAGTCTGTGTCGATTCCGTATGTATGTCCGAAAAAGAGTTTTACAGGAAGTTTATGCATACGGACTATCCGGCGGGAACAGTTGCTTCGATACTCTCAAAAAGAGCGATATTTGGGGGAGAGGGGCTTGAAAAAGAGGGAGGAAAATGGGTTCAACGGATAAGAGAAGAGGGCAAATTCGATATAATCTACACCTTCGATGCGACTTCGGCTCGCTTCAAAGACAGGATAAACAACATAGTTATAAAAGTTATGGAGAGATAAAAATGTTTAAAATTGACAAACGCACGCCGACTGCGAGTAAAGTGGCTAAGATGGAAATAATGGGAGGTGACATATGAAATATGTCGGCGCCCATGATATCTCGGAGTGGGGTGCTAAACGCACGCCGACTGCGAGTAAAGTAGCTAAGATGGAAATAATGGGAGGTGACATATGAAATATGTCGGCGCCCATGTTTCCTCTTCCGGAGGGGTCTTCAACGCACCGCTCAACGCAAAAGAGATCGGCGCAAAAGCGTTCGCTCTTTTTACCAAGAACCAGCGCCAATGGAGGGCCAAGCCGCTTGACGATGAAACGATAGAGAAGTTCAAGGAGAATCTGAAAAAGAGCGGCATAGAGCCAAAGCATGTATTGCCGCACGATAGTTACCTGATAAATCTCGGGCATCCGGAAGATGAGAAGTGGAAAAAGAGCCTGGATGCTTTCATAGACGAGGTTCAAAGGTGCTCTCTTTTAGGTTTGGACAAGCTCAACTTCCATCCGGGAAGCCATCTGAAAAAGATAAGCGAAGAGGAGTGTCTGGACAAGATTGCGGAGGCGATGAACATAACTCTCAACGAAACCGATGGGGTTACGCTTGTCATAGAAAACACTGCGGGCCAAGGGAGCAACCTCGGGCATAGGTTCGAGCATCTTGCCTATCTCATAGATAGAGTCGAAGACAAAAGCAGAGTCGGGGTATGTCTGGACACCTGCCACACATTCACGGCCGGCTACGACCTAAGAAGCAAAGAGGCGTACGATGAGACGATGGCGGAATTCGAGAGGGTCGTAGGGTTTAAGTACCTGAAAGGTATGCACATAAACGACTCCAAGCCCCCTCTTGGAAGCAGGGTCGACCGCCACCACTCTCTTGGATGCGGAGAGATAGGCTGGGATGCTTTCAAGTTTATAATGAACGATCCGAGGATGGATGATATTCCTCTTGTTTTGGAGACTATAGACGAGTCGATCTGGGCGCAGGAGATCTGCGCCCTTTACGATCTTGTGGAGTAGCTTATTGGGCTATGATGGAAGGGTTTGACACATTGACATCGGTTCCGTTTGAATCGATGAAGTATGCAGCCTCACTTTGCATCTCCAACGTTACATAAGGCGAAGCGGTAGGATCTAAAATAGAGCTATGGTCACCCTCCGTGAACCTTACCATTGTATTGGCGGTTACCGGTATGATTCCCGGTGCCGCTGAAGTGTTTATATCTTTTGCACCCATCAAAGCAAGAAGAGGCTCGGTCCCGGAAAGCGGAGCCGTAGCT
>JALSPH010000259.1 GCA_026986055.1 Campylobacterales bacterium | reverse complement strand
AGCTTGGTTGGGAAGTGAGAAAGTAGTTATTCACGATGCTTGTTTTATTTATAGATCTAAATTAAATCCTAAATATATCGCATATTTTACAAGAACGGATTTTTTTAAAAAACAGATTCGAAAAAGTATTTCTTCCGGAAAAATTTCAGCTATTAACGCTAAAGGACTAGCTAAAGTAGTAGTCCCCATCCCTCCCCTCGAAAAACAAAAAGAGATCGTCGCCATCCTCGATAAATTCGATGCCCTCACCAACTCCATCACCGAAGGATTGCCGCGTGAGATCGAGTTGAGGCAGAAGCAGTATGCGTATTATCGGGATTTGTTGCTAGATTTTAGATATGTTAAAATATGTGAAAGGAAAGAGAATGACAAATAGTTTATTTTTTAATCAAGTCCAAGAAAATGAAAATAATAGAGAAATACTAAGGGTATTGGAACAATATGCCCTAGATAATCCGACTGAACAGTTATATTTGATTACAGCACCTTTAAGTGAACAAAAGTATCAATATGAATATGAAAATAATGCTCTTGTAATTTTATCTCCTAAACATAAAATAATTTTTTTAGATTTGGCAAATAGTAAAGAGAAATTTGAAGAATATTGTGAGGATTTTATTGAAGATTTAAGTTCACTATCTGATAAATACAATTATAAACAACATATTGGAAGGCCTCGGAAATGGAAAAATAAATTAATTGCATATGAAGAAAATATACCAACAGATATTAATGATTTTTTAAATAATCATGCAATTACTGATTCAAACTTAAGAAGAAAAGTTGAACTTTTGATATCACTCCTAATTGGTAGTATTAACGATATAGAAAAAGTTGGAGTAGATACACCAGAAACACTTCTAGAAAAAGTAAAAAAGAACATAATCTTATTTGATGGTGATCAAACAAGGTTTATCTATAAAGATTTTCACAAGAAAACAGTTTCAATACAAGGTTTGTCAGGAACAGGCAAGACTGAGCTACTGTTGCATAAATTAAAGGAATTATATATCAAAGATGATGATACAAAAATATTTTTTACTTGCCATAATAAAACTCTAGCAAAAAACCTAAAAGATCGTATTCCTAAATTTTTTGATTTTATGAAAGTTGAAAAACAAATTGAATGGAATGAAAGATTATGGGTTAATATTGCGTGGGGTTCAGAAAAATATCCAAATACAGGTATTTATAGCTATATTTGTGATTTTTATAATATTCCATTTATGAGATATCGTTATGGTATAGGATATAAAGAAATTTTTACTGAAGCTTTGAAATATATTGATAAAATTAAAGATAATGATGAATTTGAGTATGCATTTGATTATGTTTTAATAGATGAAAGACAGGATTTTCCTAAAGAATTTTTTGAACTTTGTGAGAAAGTAACAAAAAAACAAGTATATATCGCAGGTGATATCTTTCAAGACATCTGGGATAACACAGGTGATGACGAGTTGGAAGTTGATATAGTTTTAAATAGATGCTATAGAACTGATCCTCGAACATTAATGTTTGCACATGCGTTAGGTATGGGATTATTTGAAGATAAAAAATTAAACTGGTTATCTGATACTCAGTGGAAAGAAATAGGATACTCGATTAATAGAGAACAAGATAGGATAATGTGTTTAAGTCGAGAACCAATTAGAAGATTTGAAGAATTAGAACTAGAAGAAATTCCCAGTATGATAATAGAAAAACAAACTTCTATTACTCAGATAATTGAACTTTTACAAAAAATAAAAGACGAGAATCCTACAGTAGAACCTGATGATATAGCAATAATAATTGTAGATGACAATAAAAGTATTTATGAATTTATTGATAAACTAGCCTATAGAATATCTGAAAAATTAGGATGGGAAGCAAATAGAGCATATGATACAAAAACTAAAATAGAAAATACGGTTTTTGTATCTAATAGAAATAATGTTAAAGGATTGGAATTTCCATTCGTTATATGTATTACTGGAAGAATAAAAGATGGCTATAGGTATCGAAATAGTCTCTACACAATGCTTACAAGAAGCTTTATACAGTCATATTTATTAGTTACAAATGACGAAGGAATCGAAGCTCAAAAGGATGGACTAAATATCATTAATAAAAGGCAATGTATACAGACGATAGAACCAACTGAAGAAGAAAAAGAAACAATTAGACAAACAGTTATAAAAATGAGACAAGATAGAACTAAGTCGTATGATGAATTTTTAAATAGAATATTTGATGATATGAATATACCTAAAAACTGTAGAAAAAAACTAAAAAAAGGATTGATTGATTTTGAAATTGAGGAGTTCAACGAAGAACAAACAAAACACTATATTGAACAAAATAAAAAATTTTGTAAATGAAAAAGTATACTTTTAATTTAAGTTCAGTTATCTACAATAAAGTATTTCCTCAATATAGAGTAAAAACTAAAGCACAGATAATTGAAATATTGATGGAAACTACAAGATATATTTTACTCCACAACGATCCTGAGTATGTTGTTAGTGATGAGGACTCCATTGGAAAAATTATTTTGTATATTGACAAAATGAGTCGTCTTTTTTTCTTTTCTAAAAACAAGTATTACACCATTGTATTTCCTTTCCATTATTTAGAAGACAATGGCAAATATAAAATTATTTTTCAAAGTCATATAGAAGTAAATTCTAAACTTATATCAAAAGTAATTTCAATTATTAAATGTGATGAGTTCAAAGCTCAATGTAGTTTGGATTTTGTTGAACCTGTTTATGATGCAGAAGGTGATTGTGATGAAGATTTTTGGATATTTTTAAGAGAATTACTTTTAATGGAAGATGGTTATATACGATATGATTTTGATAGTGTGCATCAAAAAGGAGATATTCATCCTTTATATCACTATGATATTTTTTATTCAAGTAACGCCACATTTAAAATAGGTTTAAACAATGAATTACATCAAGATAATTTTATAGATTTTGTTAATATAACTACTGATTGTCAATATTTGCAATAATTATTGTTTATAACAATTATAATATAAATTATAGTTTTACACGATAGGAGCTACAACTTATGTACCACACCAAACCCATCGCCGAATCCAAAAACTTCATCATCTTAGACCGCTACACCAAGCACTCTCATGTCAGCGAACCGCCGAGCGGCTACCAGAGCGAATCGGCACTCGAGCGGGAATTGATCCGCGATCTGCAAAACCAAGGCTACGAATATCTGCCCGATCTCACTACCCCCGACAAGATGCTTGCCAATGTACGCGTGCAGCTCGAAGCGCTCAACGGAGTGCACTTTAGCGACGGGGAGTGGCAGCGGTTTGTCGAGGAGTTTCTCGACAAGCCCGGTGACGGCATCGTCGAGAAGACCCGCAAGATCCACGACGACTACATCTACGACTTCGTCTTCGACGACGGGCATATCCAAAACATCTACCTCCTCGACAAACAAAACATCGCCCGCAACAAAGTGCAGGTGATCCGCCAGTTCGAGCAGAGCGGCACACACGCCAACCGCTACGATGTGACGATCCTCGTCAACGGGCTGCCACTCGTGCAAGTGGAGCTCAAAAAGCGCGGCGTGGCGATTCGCGAAGCGTTCAACCAAGTCCACCGCTACTCCAAAGAGAGCTTCAACGCCGAAAACTCCCTTTACAAATACCTCCAAATCTTCGTCATCTCCAACGGCACGGACACCCGCTACTTCGCCAACACCGTCAAGCGCGACAAACACAGCTTCGACTTTACGATGAACTGGGCAAAAGCCGACAACTCCCCCATCAAAGACCTCAAAGACTTTACCGCCACCTTCTTCCAAAAAAACACCCTCTTACAGGTGCTGACCAAATACAGTGTCTTCGATGTGACCGACACGCTGCTCATTATGCGACCCTACCAGATCGCCGCGACGGAGCGCATCCTCTGGAAGATCAACAGCGCCTATCAGGCCAAAAAGTGGCGCACGACCGAGGCGGGCGGCTATGTCTGGCATACGACAGGATCGGGCAAGACGCTCACCAGCTTCAAAGCCGCACGTTTAGCAACACAACTTCCGTTTATCGATAAGGTCTTTTTCGTCGTCGATCGCAAGGATCTCGACTACCAGACCATGAAAGAGTATCAGCGCTTCTCACCCGACAGCGTCAACGGCTCCGAGAGCACTGCAGGGCTCAAGCGCAACATCGCCAAAGACGACAACAAGATCATCGTCACCACCATCCAGAAGCTCAACAACCTTATGAAGAGCGAAAGCGATCTGCCGGTTTACGACAAGCATGTGGTCTTCATCTTCGACGAGGCGCACCGGTCGCAGTTTGGCGAAGCGCAGAAAAATCTGCAAAAACGCTTCAAAAAGTACTATCAGTTCGGCTTCACCGGCACGCCGATCTTCCCCGAAAACGCGCTGGGAGCGGAGACCACCGCCAGCGTCTTCGGACGAGAACTGCACGCCTATGTCATCACCGACGCGATCCGCGACGAAAAAGTGCTCAAGTTTAAGGTGGACTACAACGACGTGCGTCCAAAATTTAAAGCGATCGAGTCCGAACTCGACGAACGCAAACTCACCGCCGCAGAGAACAGACAAGCCCTCCTGCACCCGGAGCGTATCCGGGAGATCTCGGAGTATATCCTCACGCACTTCCGACAAAAGACCCACCGCCTGCAAGGCAGCGGCAAGGGCTTCAACGCGATGTTTGCCGTCAGCAGCGTCGAGGCGGCAAAGCTCTACTACGAGACCCTGAACAAGCTTCAAAAAGAGCGTGAAAAACCGCTCAAGATCGCCACCATCTTCTCCTTCGCACCCAACGAAGCGCAGGATGCCGTGGGGGAGATCCCCGATGAGAGCTTCGAAGTCTCGGCGATGAACAGCAGCGCCAAGGAGTTTCTGAGCAAGGCGATCGACGACTACAATTCGATGTTTGGCACCAGCTACGGGGTGGACAGCAAATCGTTTCAAAACTACTACCGCGACCTCGCCAAAAGAGTCAAAGAGCAGGAGGTCGATCTGCTCATCGTCGTGGGGATGTTTCTGACGGGATTCGACGCTCCCACGCTCAACACCCTCTTTGTCGACAAAAACCTCCGCTATCACGGGCTCATCCAAGCCTATTCGCGCACCAACCGCATCTACGATGCCACCAAGAGCTTCGGCAATATCGTCACCTTCCGCGATCTTGAGCAGCCCACCATCGACGCCATCACCCTCTTTGGGGACAAAAACACCAAAAATGTGGTGTTGGAGAAGAGCTACCGCGAGTATATGGAGGGCTTCACCGACATCATCACGGGTAAGGCGCACCGCGGCTATCTGGAGGTGGTCGAAGAGCTGGAGCAGAGATTCCCGGAGCCTGATGAGATCGTCACCGAAAAAGAGAAAAAAGCTTTTGTCAAACTCTTCGGCGAATACTTGAAAGTAGAGAATATCCTCCAGAACTACGACGAGTTTGCCGCACTCAAAGATCTGCAACAGATCGATCGAAACGATCCCGAGGCGGTCGAGGCCTTCAAAGCCGAACACTACCTTGATGACCAACAGTTCGCCGCACTCACACAGGTCAAAATGCTGCCCGAGCGGATGATTCAGGATTACCGCTCCACCTACAACGACATCCGCGACTGGCTGCGCCGCCAAAAAGCCTCAGAAACGGCGGAAGAGTCCACGGTGGACTGGGATGATGTGGTCTTCGAAGTTGATCTGCTCAAACAGCAGGAGATCAACCTCGACTACATTCTGGAGTTGATCTTCGAACACAACAAAAAGCACAAAGACAAAGAAGCTCTCGTCGAAGAGGTGCGCCGCATCATCCGAGCAAGCGTAGGCAACCGTGCCAAAGAGGGGCTAATCGTCGATTTTATCAACCAAGCGGATTTGGACAGCATCGAGGACAAGGCCGGCATCATCGAAGCCTTTTTTGAATACGCCCAAAAAGAGCAGCAGCGTGAAGCCGAGGAGATCATCCGGGAAGAGTCGCTCAACGAAGAAGCTGCCAAACGCTACATCGCCATCTCCCTGCGGCGCGAATACGCCAGCGAAAACGGCACCGAGCTCAACGAGATCCTCCCCAAAATGAGCCCGCTCAACCCGCAATATCTGAAGAAAAAGAGAAGTGTTTTCGAGAAAATCGCGGCGTTTGTGGAGAAGTTCAAAGGAGTGGGCGGAGAGATAGAAGGATAAGGACGATTATCCTCATAATACGCTGAGGCCTGCTTCGAATTGATCCGGTAACTGAGAGAAATAATCATGTCAAGATTGTAATATTCGACTTGATAAAACTTGCCATCGGCGGCAGTTGTTGCATTTTTTGCAACAACTGCTTCTCTTTCAAGTTCACCCTCTTTGAATATGTTATTGATATGCTCGGAAATCGTCTTTTTACTTTTATCAAAAAGCTCCGCCATCTGCTTCTAACTTAGCCATACCGTCTCATTCTCCACGGTTGTTTTGAGCGACAGCGTGCCGTCTTCGTAGAGTATGATTTCACTCATCGTCTATGCTCCGGTGGATGGGTGCTTTTTCGATCTCTTCAAGCTCAGATCCTTAGGACGATTCTATCTAAAAAGCGGGAAGTCCGTTTCGGAAATGGCGCAACGACGCAGAGTGCAGACATAAAGAGGTATTTATTGCGGGT
>JALSPH010000258.1 GCA_026986055.1 Campylobacterales bacterium | reverse complement strand
CGGTGTAGTCGTCGCCACAGGCGCAGAGACGGAGATAGGGCGCATAAGCACGATGGTTGCCGAAGTTCAAAAACTGTCGACGCCTCTTCTTGCGCAGATGTCCCAGTTCGGACGCTGGTTGACTGTGGCCATACTTTTTGTAGCGGCAGCCGCTTTTGCGTTTGGGTATCTTTTGAGAGGTTATGAAGCGGCTGAAATGTTTTTGGCTTCCGTGAGTCTTGCCGTTGCGGCGATACCGGAAGGGCTTCCGGCCATCATGACGATAACGCTCGCCATCGGCGTACAAAAGATGGCAAAGCGAAACGCTATCATAAGAAGGCTTCCTGCCGTCGAGACGCTTGGGGCCGTGACCGTCATCTGCTCGGACAAGACCGGGACTTTGACTAAAAATGAGATGACGGTAAGAAACGTGGCGGTTGACGGAAGGTTTTTCGAAATTTCCGGTACCGGGTACGATCCGCACGGAGAGGTTGAAGAGGCAGATAAAGGTGTAGACCCGCTGCAGGAGCCTCTTTTGCAAGAGATCGCAAAATATTCGGTTCTTTGCAACGATGCAGAGCTGCAAGAGGGTGAAGATGGATGGAGGGTTCACGGCGATCCGATGGAGGGAGCGCTTCTGGTCGCTGCCATGAAGATGGGGGTGGATATAGAGCTTGTCAGGAAAGAGAATCCGCGCATAGATCTTATACCTTTCGAGTCGGAGCACAAGTTTATGGCTTCGCTGCACCACACTCATACGAAAGAGGCTTTCATAGTTGTAAAGGGGGCTCCGGAGGTGCTGGTGTCGATGTGCGATTCTCAAAGGGGGGAGGATAGAAAAGAGGAGCCGATAAAAAAGGAGCTCTGGCACTCCAGAGTCGAAGAGATGGCAAAGCGGGGAGAGAGAGTTTTGGGTGTGGCCGTGAAATTCGTCGAATTTGGTAAAAGTGCGCTCACTTTCGATGATGTCGAAGGCGGTTTCGCTATGGTAGGGCTTTGCGGCATGATAGACCCGCCGAGACCGGAGGCGATAGAGGCGGTAAAGGCGTGCAAAAAGGCGGGTATCAGGGTGAAGATGATAACGGGAGACCATGGTGCTACGGCATTGGCTATAGCGAAGCGCCTTGAGCTTGAGAATTGCGAGGAGGTTATCAGCGGTGAGCAGATCGAAGCACTGAATAAAGATGAGCTTTCCAAAAGGGTTAAAAGAGTAGATGTATATGCGAGGGTGAGTCCGGAACACAAGCTTGTGCTTGTCGAGCTTCTGCAGGAGAGCGGTGAAGTCGTGGCGATGACCGGAGACGGCGTAAACGACGCCCCGGCACTGAAAAGAGCCGATGTAGGCATCGCTATGGGCCAAAGCGGCACCGAAGCGGCTAAAGAGGCTGCCGAGATAGTTTTGGCCGACGACAATTTCGCATCTATCAAACATGCGGTGGAGGAGGGGCGCACCGTCTACGACAACCTCAAAAAAGCTATCATCTTCATCCTTCCTACAAACGGCGGTGAAGCGCTTATAATACTTGGTGCCATACTTTTCGGTTTTCATCAACTGCCGCTTACGCCTGTTCAGATTTTGTGGGTAAACATGGTAACGGCGGTTACTCTTGCACTCTCTTTGGCATTCGAGCCGCCCGAGCCGGATGTAATGAGTCGTCCTCCAAGAGATGCAAAAGCTCCGATTATCAGCCTCTACCTGCTTTGGCGAATCCTTTTTGTCTCCGTTATATTGATGGCGGGAACTTTTGGCCTCTTTATACTTGAGCAAAAGAGCGGAGCCTCCATAGAGCATGCAAGGACCGTAGCGGTGAATACACTTGTGATGTTCGAGATATTTTACCTATTCAACTCACGTTTCCTGCACGGATCCTCTTTCAGTCTGCGCGCACTCACCGGCAACCGCTACGTTTTGGGAGCGGTTGGAGTTTTGGTTCTGCTGCAGCTAAGTTTTACCTATCTGCCCCTTTTGCAGAAGATGTTCGGCACGACCTCCATAGATGCAGCGGTTTGGCTCAAGATAGTCGTTATAGCCTCGAGCGTCTTTTTCCTAGTCGAGTTGGAGAAGTACATAGTGGAGAGGTTCGAGAGAAAAGGTAGCTAAGCTACCTTTTCGTAAATAGGGTAGTTAGCAGAGAAAAGAGGGCCGTAGTCGCCACTATGGTGTAGCCGGTAGGAAGGTCCAAAGTATATGAAAGAGTGAGTGCGAAAAGTACCGAAACAGCTCCAAATAGCCATGCAAAAACCGGCGGTTTGAAATATGTTTGAGTCATTGCTGCGTAAGCCGGTGCGATGAGAAGCGCAAAGACTACCAGAACTCCGGCATACTGTACCGAAGAGGTGACTGTGACTGCCAGAGCCGTGAAAAAGAGCGTCTCTTTCAGGGCGCCGGAGAGCCTTGGGTAAAGCCCAAGCATAAGTGCGGCAAGCGCCAGGTAAAGCAGCGAGACTCTGAGCACATCCGAAGGGGATGTGAAGAGAATATCGGAAGCGTTGAGTCTGTTGAAAAGTTCAAGCCCTTCACCGCTTTGTGAGAGTATAAGCATGATCGACGATATACCAAGAGCGTAGAGCAGCCCTATGAAAGCCTCTATGTGCCGTACCCGGCGGCTTGCAAAAGATATAAGCAGGGCAGCTGCCAGTGCAAAGATAAAAGTAAGTTCCGTTTGGGCAGCTCCGTTTAAAAGAGTTATGCTGACAGCCATGCCGACCGCAGCCGACTGGCCGATGGCCAGGTCGGTAAAGATTACTCCCCTTTTTATGATCTCAAGCCCGAAAATCGCATGTATGAAGACCAAAAGAAGCGCAAGCGCAAAGGGCGGCCAGAGAATCTCCACTAACGACATAGCCGCTCTGCATAGTTTTCAAAAAGTTTCTCGAGTGAATCTGCCTCTTTAACGGCGCCTATGTCGTGAGGAAGCACTACCACTTTCGCGCCGCTTCTTGTTGCCAGAAATTTCGCGCTTCTCTTTTCATGGTAGGTATCTTGCAAGATAAGTCGGACTCCCTCTTTTTTCATCTTATTCAGTAGCTCTATCAGATACTTCGAGCTTGGAGAGATACCCGGAATCGGCTCGATAGTTCCTACAGATTCTATTTTGTAGCGTTTTAGGAAGTAGTCGTACAGTTTATGGTAGGTGACCACTTTTTTACCTTCGCAAGAGGCCATCTTTTCGTCGAACCTCTCCAAAAAATCTCTCCACTCTTTTGTAAAAGCTTTTAGATTTTTCTCGTATGACTCACTGTTGGCAGGGTCCAGCTCCATCAGCCTCTCTTCTATCAGCTTCGCTATGGGCACTATATTGTGCGGATCGAGAGAGAAGTGTGGATTTCCTTCAGGATGTACGTCGCCTTTGGCGCGAGTCGCCTCCTCTTTATCCATCATATCTATTGCACGGCTTACATCTACAAATCCCAAACTCCCCGGAGCGATTTTGGGGTTGCTTGCTCTTTTGAGCAGAGGAGGTAGCCAGCCGGCTTCAAGGCCGCCTCCGTTTATTACAAGCATATCGGCTCTACTCAAGCGTCCGATCAGGGATGGTTTTGGAAGTACGAAGTGCGGGTCATATTTGGCGCTTCCAAGAACCGTAACCTTGACGCGATCTTTGCCAATCTTCTGCACTATCTCTTTCAGGTATGGGTAGGTGACTGCAACATTTATCTCTGCCGATAGTGTGGATAAAAACAGTATCAGTGCGGTTAAAATCTTTCTCATCTTCATACTCCTAAAATTCGTGGGCAGGGTGTACGCCCGCAGCGATGTTGAGGCTCAAAATAACCTCATTTATGCTCTCTCTTGTACCATCGATGATTTTTGAGCGGTCGTGGCTAAACTCCAGCCTCAGTCTGGACATCTCAAAGGGCTTGTACTCCGCCATTACGGTTACTCTGTCGAGATCGTCAGGTCCAATGTCTCTGTTTTTGAAAAGCGCTCCGTAGCGTAGACCGAAAGCGTACTCTCTGCTCGCTTTGTATACCACTTCGCTGTAGAAACCGGACTGTTTTACTGTTTCAGCTCCCTCTTCGTACTCTCTGTAGAGCAGCTCGTTTTGCCAGGTAATCGAGCTGTAAGCATCGAGATAGCTGTTTGTAGTAAGCTCCAACCCGTAAAGAGTCGTTTTACCGTCGGCGCCGTTTTTTCCGTATGCAACGCTCGCTCCAAAAAGTGCCGTCGTATCGGATATGTCGCAGCCCGCTTTTACGTAGCCTACATATAGACTGTTTTGCTCCGTATATCCGAAGCTTCTTTCATTGTTTCCTTGAAGAGCTTCGATGCCGGTCATTAGGTAGTCGTCCGTAGGGGCTATCCACTGTAGTTGTATGCCCGGTTCGTTAAGCCCTTCTATGCCAAGCATCGCATCGTACACCAAAGGAACGGTGTCGAAGTTCCAGCTATGGTGATGTTTCGAGTTTATGCGTCCAAAGTCGCTTTTGAACTTTCCCGCTTTTATGCGAAGAGAGTTTGGAAGCGCTCTGGTGGTAACATAAGCTTCGCCTATCTCGAATGCGTCCGGTTTTATATGGAAGTAGACCGAAGCGTCAAAATATGGACCGACGGTTGAAAAGAGCGAAGTCTCGACGTAGTTTAGGTTGAACCCTCTCTCTTTATTGAAAGGAATTTCCGCATCGCCTGCATTGAAGAAGCCCGGTATATAGTAGTTGTAGTAGTCGGAGTTTTTAACGTCTCTATAGAGGGCCGAAGAGTTTATGATGAACGAAATATCGGGTAAAAACTCTTTTTGGCTCAACGAAGAGCTCAGGTTGTCGCTTTTTTTGATTTTTTCTATCTCTCGTTGCATCTTATCTATGACGATTTGTTGCTCTTTAAGCTTTGTTTCCAAATTATCTATGTCGCTTTGCGCATAGACGGCTACCGTGCACAGCAGCACCCCTTTAATACTCTTTTTCATAATATAATTCTCCCGGTTTTGGATCTTTAAGTTGTATTGAATTTATTAGAAGCTTTTGTCAGGAGGTGGGCGGTGCGCGGGCAAAATGGCTTGAAGATATGTTTGAAATCTTTATGATTTTCAACTCTGAAAGAGTAAGAGAGGGTTGAGTTTGTGCTATTTGAATATTTGTTGCAGAGGGTACGTCGCCGCTTGAGATGTTTGTCTGTAAAATGCAGACGGGACACTCCGGATGGCTTTTGAGGTCGTTGTGGTGGTGCATGGCTGAAAGCATGGTGGCTGCCAGCAGCAGTGCACTTAGAAACCTCTTCACTATAGCTCCTCTTTTCATAGATGTGATTATACAATTTATACGCTGTTTAATAGGATATAATTTGACTACGGACGTAAATTAAACTAAAAAGAGGTGAAATGAGAGAGGGAGAGAGACGATCCGACATAAGGTCCGGTATGAGTGTAGGAGTAGTTCTCAAAGAGGATCAGTCCACGGGGTACATAACTTATGGAAAAGTAGGAAGAATTTTAACGAAATCCGCCACCCACCCGCATGGTATAAAAGTGAAGCTTACTACAGGCGAAGTGGGACGCGTAAAAGAGATTTTAAAATGACTCTTTTTGTCGATGCAGATGCTTTTCCAAATCTGCTAAAGCCTATACTGCTGAGGGCTATAGAGAGAGTGTCGCTGCCTACAAAGGTGGTTTCCAATAAAAAAGTGAATTTGGGAAATTCGAAATATATAGAGTATATTTTAGTGCCACAGGGTGTCGATGTGGCCGACAGCCGCATAGTGGAGCTGTGTCGCCCCGGAGACCTTGTCGTCACTGCCGACATCCCTCTTGCAGATCGCGTCATATCGAAAAATGCCCATGCCATAGATCATAGAGGCGAACTCTATACCGTAGAAAATATAAAGCACTATCTGGCCATGCGAAATCTAATGGAGTCTATCAGAGAGAGCGGAGAGGTGACTGAAGGTCCAAAGCCTTTCGGCAGAAAAGATGCCCATGCCTTCGCAAACCAGTTGAACGCTTTTTTGTCAAAAATGGAAAGGGTGTAGTTTAAAAAGTTTTTTTGATTTGAATGTAGAGTTTAGAAGAGAAAATGGCTCCGGATGCTGGATTCGAACCAGCGACCAAGTGGTTAACAGCCACCTACTCTACCGCTGAGCTAATCCGGAACACAAAAGGGTGTGACTTGCTAATCACGGCGGAAATTATAGTCTAAAAGCCATTTTTTGTCAAGAGTTTTTTACTTTCTGCCCCGAAAAACCGGTACCGTAAAAGAGAAGTCCGCCAAGCTCTTTGGTCTCTATTTTTCCCTCTTTTAAAAGTGCGTTGAAGCGCTTTAGACTATTTTTATCGAAAAGCGCTTCTATCTCGTCCAATGTTAGCGGTCTTTTGGCAAGAGTCGAGATTATCTCCTCTTCGGTGTAACTCTCTTTTGTCCCACCGCTCTTGTGTCTGGAGGCTATGTGAATGGGCAGTGAAGAGTCGAATTTTTTGGCTATTTCATAAAGCTCTTTGAATTCAAGAGGTTCTATGGGGTATGCCGGCGGGCGGTCTACTGTACCTATGTCGATTCGGTCGGCACCAAGCGTTGGAAGAAGAGTGTTTAGAGCTTCAATCTCTTCATCGGTCGTATTTATACCGGGAACCATCAAAATCTCCAATATCAGGCTTCCTTTATAGGTTCTTTTGAAACTTCTTATTCCTTCGAAGATTTTGTATAGATCTACCGATTTCAACGGTCTGTCAAGCTTTCTGAAGCACTCAGGAGTA
>JALSPH010000257.1 GCA_026986055.1 Campylobacterales bacterium | reverse complement strand
GCGGCAGCGTGGAGGAGGAGAGAAGACTCTTTTACGTTGCCGTCACCAGAGCGAAAAGTATACTTTTCCTCTCTTATGCAAAGTATGACAGCTTCAAAGATATAAGTTTCTTTCCTTCCCAGTTTCTCTATGAGGCCGGCCTTTTGAAAAAGGATTCGACCTATGAGAAATTGAAAGCTCTTAGTGGCCCTTAATAGCTCTTGCCATATCCCACATCGGTAGGAAGATTCCGAGTGCAAGAAGTAGTACGAGTCCGGCTATGATCGCCAACATAATAGGCTCGATATATGAAGACATATTGTCGAGTATATAGTTGAAGCGCATACGGTAGTAATCGGTCACTTTCCTCATCATATTATCTAGCTGACCGCTGCTTTCACCGGCAGAGATCATCTGAATTATCATGTTTTCAAAAACACCGGTATCTTTGAAAGCTTCAGTCAGGCTCACGCCGCGTGAAACGGAAACTTTCACAGCTTCAAGCTTCTCTTTCATTACGGCATTGTCTATCATACCGGTCGCCGTATCGAGTGCATCGGCTATAGGAATACCGGCATGTACCAGTTCGGTAAAGACTATCGAGAAGCGGTTTAGGGTGGCGAAAAAGATGATATCTTTTATAAGATAAGTTTTCAGCATCAACTTGTCGGTTTTATATTTGAACTCTTCATTGTTTCTGTAAAGGTAGATGATGAGCACTATGAAAAAGATCAGTCCGCCCAGTACCAATAGACCATAGTTGCTTAAAACATGCTCGATACCCAGAAGTATTTTTGTAGGAAGCGGCAGTTCGGCGTTGAACTTTTCAAAAATCGCTTTGAACTTTGGAACGACGACCATAATAAGAATGGTAAATGCAATCGCCATGGCACCCAGTGTTATCATCGGGTATCTCATCGCTTTTTTGAATTTCTGTACGTTTTCCTGGATCTCTTCGAGGATGTCCGCAAGACTGGAGAGGGCATCGGCCATATTACCGGTCTGCTCTCCCAGTTCTATCATGGCCAGAGTGATACCGCCGACATCGTAGCGGTATCTTTTAAATGTGTCGGAGAGGCTAAGACCTGAATTTATGCTCTCTGACGCCTGCGTCAAAATAGTCTTCAACTTTGCATCGTTGGTAGCATTTGCTATTTCATTGAGTGCATCGTGAACGGAGATTCCGGCATTTGTCATAACGGCGAGCTGTCGAATCGCAGCAATAAGGTTTTTGGGTTGAACTTTTCTGTTGGCTACGGTACTTCTAAATTGTGAAAAAAACTCTTTAATGGTTGCATCTATAGGAGCGGAGACCTCTTTTATTTTAAGAAGGGTACCTTGATAGTCCCTTTTGACTTTGCTTATCGCATCCGCCCTATCTTTAGCTTTGAGCAAAATATTCTCGCGGCTTCCCCGCACCATCATTGTAACTTGATAATATTTCATGACAACCTCGCAACTCTTAGTACTTCATCGATCGTCGTTTTGCCTTCGACCGCTTTATTGACACCATCCTGGATCATCGTAACGAACCCCTGTTTAAAAGCCTCTTGGGTCAGCTCCGCCTTGGAGGCTTCACGCGCTATCATACTGGTCAATGTCTCATTCACCCGTAACACTTCACTGATCATTTCGCGGCCCATATAGCCGGTTCCTTGACACTCTTTGCATCCTGTACCTTTGTAGAACTGATAATTTTCAGGTATAAATTCCTCCAGTTCGTTTATAACATGATCGGGAATTTCTACACTTTTTTTACAGTTGGGACAGATTTTCCTGACAAGACGCTGAGCCTCTATCGCAATAAGAGAACCGCTTATCAGGTATGGCTCTATTCCCATATCGGCCATTCTCGTAATTGCACTTATCGAGTCGTTCGTATGAAGAGTGGAGAGGACAAGGTGCCCGGTCAACGCTGCTTGAATAGCGATTCTAAGAGTCTCCTGGTCCCTTATCTCACCTATCATTATGATATCGGGGTCCTGACGCAGTATGGAGCGAAGTGCGCTTGCGAATGTAAGACCGACTTTTGGGTTGACCTGTACCTGCTGCACCAGGTTCATCTGGTATTCTACAGGATCTTCTACGGTGATCAGCTTTTTATCTACACTTTTTAGATTGTTCAATGCACCGTAGAGAGTGGTCGTCTTACCGCTTCCTGTAGGACCGGTAACCAGAACTATTCCGTAAGGAACCTTTAGCGCGTCATTGAATATATTGAAGTTATGGGGACTCATACCGGCATCTTCAAGTCGAATCATAACTTTCGACTTGTCGAGAATACGCATAACGATAGATTCGCCGTTCATGATTGGGAGAGTCGATACCCTGAAGTCGAACTCTCTGTTTACGATAGTGGCCGAAAATCGTCCATCCTGCGGCTTTCTTCTTTCGGCAATGTCGAGATTTGAGAGGAGTTTGAGTCTGGAGGAGAGTGGAGGGTAGATATCTTTGTCGAAACGAAAGCTCTCAGTTAGCATACCGTCTATACGGCTTCTTACGATACAGCTGTTTTCCGTCGGCTCTATGTGTATATCGCTTGCTCTACCGATAATGGCAGATTTCAGTATTACCTCTATAAGCTTGAGAATAGCAGAGGATTCACTGGCCTCGGTAGCCGAAGCGCTTTCGGAAATTTCCTGCCTTATTTCGTTTATAAGACCTTTTATACTCTCCGACATCTCAAGGCGGTTTAGATGGTACTCTATCTGGCTGGGTCTTGCTATGGCAGGTGTGACCGGTTTTTTTGGGAAAAGCCTTTGAATAGCCTCCTGGGCGCTAAAGTCGAAAGGGTCTTTGAAGGCCACTACCACGTTAAGGTCACTCTCTTTGATGGGAAGTGCGCCTATCTTTTCAAGTTTTTGCATAGGAAGTTTTGAGACAAGTCTAAGATCGATGTCGACTTCATCCAGATTTGCATAATCCATATTCATAAGTTCTGAAAGATATCTCAAAACTTTGTCGATATTTATCGAACCGCTCTCTTTTTCTATCGCTTCAAGTGAAAGATTTCCTTTTCTTATCTCGTCAGCTATAAGTTTATATACCTGTTCCGGCTTCACTATTTGATGGTTTATCAACGCTTTGAGCGAAATTTTTTTCTCTTTTTTGCTTTTGAGAAGATCTGCAATCTGCTCTTTTGTAACAGCACCGCTCTTTATCAGAAGTTCGATAATCTTTCCCATTGTCACCAGTACCTATGCGTTTTGATTATATGGTTGTCAAGTCTCTCTTCAAGAATCATCTTTTTTATCCTGTCGGAATGATCTATATATAAAACATATAGCATTTTGGGATCCTCTTTTGATGTCAGGTAGTATTTTCCATCTATTTTTTTATACTCTCCTCTCGTATATAGATCGAACACTTTGGAAAGAACATAATCTGTAACAGGTAATCTCAAATGTGATATCTCTACATTATCTATAAGAGAGTGGTAGAGAAGTTTTTTTTGCAACAAAATAGTTGCGAAGTAGCTTGCATTTGCACGCTCCGTTTTAGTGTCTCTCAAACCCGTAAGCGGTATGGCAAGTCTATCTATATAGTCTGCGTTCAGACAGGAAAATCCATATAGCATGAGAAACTCTGAACTTTTTTTATGTTTGTTGAATATCTTCAGGCCCAAATAGCAAGCCTCTTTGAATTTCTTGTTTTTATAATAGGAGTATACTTTCTCAAGTTCTGACGAGTGCAGTGAAACAAACAGGAAAAGAAGTAAAAGAGTGATCTTTTTTATCATTTTGACTCCAAAGAGTTAAGAAGTGATTTGACATTTCTTGAACTATATTGATTGAGGTAGACTTTCAATGCTTGAATCGCATCCTCTCTGTTTCCCAGTTTTACGTTTGCTTTTGCAAAAAGTATCCAGCTCTCCTCATTTGAAGGATCGAGTGAATTTGCCTCTATACTCCATTTAAGGGCCTCTTTGTATTTCCCTTTTTTATAGTAACTCCTCGATATGTAGGAAGCGAGCTTGGGATCTCTTTTTTCGTTGAAACGTTTTATCAGATACTCAAGGGTATTGTTCGTTTTGGTAGTAGTCAGAACAAGAGAGTTGTGCTCTTTTACGGCTCTTTCCGAATCTACGGTATTTTCTGTTTTTGTCTCATCTTTCATCTCTTGAGCAAATCTGTTTGAGGTATCGGTTGTTGGTCTTTGGACTGGTTGAATAGCTTTTTTAGGTGAATTAGAAGCTTTACTGCTTACAGGAGTCGATTGAGGCGCAAATGTTTCTAAAAAACCTGTATCTGCTTTTAGTGCCAGACTATCAACCTCTTTCTCTTCTTTCTTGCTATCTCTTGAGTCCAAATCTATTTCTGTTTTATCTTCTGCAATTTTTGCCGTTTTCTCTTCAGAAGTATTACTCGAGGGAGTCTGTGATGAGTAACTCTTCGTCTCACTCTCGGTTGCCTCTGTCGACTCTTTGCTCATCTCTTTTTCATCAACCGCAACTTCTTTTTTGGCACCTTCATCGTTGAAAGCAATTTGTTGTACTAACTTTGTTGCATCTTTTGAATATAGAGTTAGAAATATAGCCGATAAAGCCAGCAGGATAGAGATAAAAACATATGGTTTTAGCTGCTTTATTTTATATTTACGCCACTCTTTTTCCAACTTCTCTATTTCAAGCATTTATATATCCCAATTTCAATGCAGACATCTCTATGTATCTGTTTTTTATCTTTGTTCCGGAGATTTTGGATGGTTTGTTTGTTTCATAATAGTCGTAAATTTCAAAGAGTGTAAAGAGTAGTTTGTTTATCTCTCTGTAATTTCCCTTTGTGAATTTATGGATCAATTTTATGTTTCCTTTGTGGAACATGTTGGCTATCTCAAAATAGTTTTGAATGATCAGTTTTTTTTGCACATACATAGCCGTATCGTGTATGGTACCGTTTTTCAGCTCTATAGTCTCCCAGATTCTGGACTGGAAGTGCTCTTTGGCTATAAGGTCCTCTTTCTCTGTTTTGTGTAGGGATACAACGAACTTTATGGCCCTTGTGTCTGATATCAAACGAATCTTCTCCATCAAAGAGGAGGAGTATAGCTGGGCTTCATCAAGAAGAACCGTAATATGCTTTTTATCTCTCAACGCATTGCATATATCTATGAATTGGTTATACGACAGATCTTCAGGCATCGTAGATTCAGGCAACAAAAATGTATATAGCTTTTTTATAAATTCAGTTTCATTCTGGATAGGGGTGGAGATGAGAAAGACATTTCTTCTATCTTTTGCATCATGATATATCTTGTTTATCAAGACGCTCTTTCCGGTTCCCGGCTTCCCGTAAAGAAGTATCATTTTTAGTGGTTTTTGTATGCTTTCAAGCAGCTTGTTGTAGAACAGTATAGAGGTATCGAGCCCGATATATTGGCTAACCTCTATTCTGTCAATGAAAATACTCTGCAGATCTTTGTATTTACTCATTGCATCTTGGTCAGATTACTGTCTGATAGCCTGTTGTAACCCAGATCTTTTAGAGTCATCGTCGATTTCGCTTCAACTAGGTGAGGAGTTACGATTATTACAAGTTCAACTTTCTCATCTGTCAGTTCATCATATTTAAATGCATACCCTAGAAGAGGGATGTCTCCCAAAAGAGGGACTTTGTTGGTAGATTTGTTGATTCTATCGGTAATGAGCCCACCCAAAATTACATGAGATCCATCTTTTACCGTAACGACCGAGGCCATTTGTCTTCGTTCAAGATCAGGCGGCATGGTTCTGTTCTGGTTGTCGTTTGTTACCGGTGTTATAGTATCGCTGACTGAAGGGTTTATTTTTAGTGTAATCGTACCGTCTGCAGCAATTTCAGGAGTTATATCGAGCAAAATTCCTGCAAATACAGAGTCTATTATCTCGTTTTGCGCAACGGTGCTTCCGCCTGTATTGCTGGTAGTCGTACTGTTTTTTATCTTGTAAAAATATTGCTTGCCTACCGTGATCATTGCAGCTTGATTGTTCAGAGTCAATACTTTTGGATTTGAAACGGAGTGGACATCTCCCTGCGATTTAAGAAACTTTATGATCGTTCCTATCTTTGCGGTCATAACAATATCTGTAAAGGTTGCAGCCCCGCCATTTATGAACTTGCTGATATATGGTACATCTGTGGCGCCCGGATATTTTATCTCCAATACTCTATCGTTTGTAGTAAGTCTTTCCGCATTTAATTTGAAGTTTTGAATGTTGTAAATCTGTCTCCAGTCGATTCCGGTCTCGTTTCCTTTATTCAGTACCACTGCATACATTTTAACGTCGATAAGAACCTGTTTGTGAAGTCTGTTCATTAAGTTGTCGATATAATCTTCAACTCTGTCGAGCTGTTTTTTGGTTCCTGTTATGGTTACGAGCCCTGACTCTTTGTCGACTACCGGGTCTCCGGCTTTGTATGTATCTTCCGGTCTGTTCAAAATATTTCTGATCTGATCAAGGAGTCCGGACCAGAAGATGAACTTGTCGTCGGAAGTTACATTGATTCCGCTTTCGGACTCTCCGGCGCTCATAGTACTTGTAGAAACCATGCCTCTGTTTTGCCCACCTCTTTGTTGTTGCTGCTGTTTGGAAGCGCCGCTTGAGAGTGTCACTTTTGTCGTGCTGGTACTCTGTCTTTCGGTGCTTATGTAGTTGACATGGAAAGTTTTTGTAAGAAGGTAGGAGATTTTAAGAATATTTCCATCGAGTGAATAGTTCAGATTGTGCTCATTTAATGCCACCTGAAGCACTTCCGGCAGAGTCGCATCTTTCAGAGAAAATCTGTTCAGCCGTTTGCGAAGTCTTTTTTCGGCCTCTCTATCTTTTATTATCAGAGTCAAATCACACTGGTCGGCAA
>JALSPH010000256.1 GCA_026986055.1 Campylobacterales bacterium | reverse complement strand
ATACCCTCGGCAACCTCTCCTATCTCTTCAAGAATGTCGTCCACACCTCTTCTTTGTGCCAGCCCCAATCCGACTCTGAAGTTTCTCGAAAGCTTGCTGCCGGCCGTTAAAAAGAGGTCTCCGGCACCGCTTAAAGACAAGAATGTCTCCTCTTTCGCTCCAAACTCTCGCCCGAAACGGGCCATCTCGACAAGACCTCTGGAAACCAGGCTGGCATGAGCGTTCTCTCCAAGTTTCAAGCCGGCACATATTCCACCCGCTATCGCTATGACGTTTTTGTAGGCTCCGGCAATTTCCGCTCCGATAACATCGGTACTGACATAGGTTTTTATGAATTCGGGAAAGAGCTCGCTCCACTCCGATGCCGCCATTCTATTGTGGCTGTTTAGCACCAAAGCGGTCGGCAATGCCTGCAGAACCTCTTTAGCAAAAGATGGACCGCTAAGGTATGTTAGATGAGACGGTGGAACGAACTCTTCGAAAATCTCGTTCAAAAACGCTCCAGTTTTAGCCTCTATACCTTTTGCCGCAACGAGTATTTTATGGTTCTTGAAATCGTAGTGGCTCTTTAGCCACTCTCTTACCGCTTGTGCAGGAATAGCCATAACGACCATTTCACGCTCGAGAGCTTCATCCAAAGTAACAAAACCATCTATCTCTCTTTTGCGGCGTGAAGTTATGACTACATCGCACTTTTTACCCAGGGCAAAAGCGAGTGCCTGGCCCCATTTACCGGCTCCTATGACAGCTACTCGTCTCATCCGCTCTCCGTCAATTTTTTGTAGAACTCTTCAAGCGCCGGTGTCTCACCCATCACGACAAGAATATCCCCGGCATCGAACTTGTGGTTTATTCCACGGGAAACAAAGATAAAGTCTTCGCCAAGCTCCTTGTCCGATATTCCTATTAAAATCAAACCGAACTCTTTGAAGTTAACATCCTGAACACATTTATCCTCCAAAAAAGAGTTGGGCGGAATTTCGATCTCCTCTATACTTATACCGTTGTCTGCATATATGATCTCATCCATAACACGGGTAACTGCCGGCCTCGTTATGATATCTACTATTCTGTTCGCACTCGACTCGTAGATGTCGATAACCTTGTCTACACCGATAAATTTCAGTTTTCTCGTATTTTCGGCAGAAGTGGAGATGGAGAGAAGTGTAGACTCTTTGGCGATACTTTTTAAAGATAGTGCCAAAAATATGTTCAACGACATCTCATCCATAGCGCAAAAGAGGATTTTTTTATCTATGCCAAGCTCTTCCAATTCGCTGTCGTTTGTAATATCTACAAAGTAGGATGTTACTATACCCTCCTCTTTGGCACGCTCTATATGTTTTTCGTCACTATCTACAACTTTGATCTTAGAAAAGTTTGTAGAGAGCATCTCATATATCTTCGTGCCGGTAGTTCCATACCCGAAAAGGACTATTTCGAGATTACTGTTTTTTGTATCGAACACTCTGCTCAAGCCTTCCTTTGAAATCTGCGATGCTTACGCTATAACCAAGAATCACGAGGATATCTCCCGCTTTAAGCATAGTATCTTCAGGCGGATTGAAGATGACGTAGTGGCTGCTCTTATCTTTGACATCGAGTCTTTTCAAGAGTGCCAAAAGCACCAGTTTGTTTGCACTGAAGTCGAAGTCACCGACCTTCGCGCCATCCAAAAAGGAACCAAGCTTGACCTCCACTTCATCTATACGTGCAGTTCTTTTTTGGGTTATTATAGCCTGAAGAGCCTCGAACGCTACCGGCTGACCTATATATACAGAACCGAGCATACCGGCAATCTCTTCCGGTATTATTACATGATTTGCACCGGCGAGTCTAAGTTTTTTTGCGATACTCTGGTCACTACAGCGCGCTATTATCTCAACATCTTTACTCAGACTGCGTGCGTTTATCGTGATAAAGACGTTTATGATGTCGTTATGGGTCACACAGATGACCGAGCGCACATTTTCGTTCAGTTTCAACCTCAAAAGTGTATCGCTTTTTGTAGCATCGGCCATCAAAACATCGTATCCGTCGAGTTCCGCTTTTTGTACCTTGTCGGGATCACTCTCTATAACAAGAAAGTTACGCCTGCTCTCTTTCAGTTTTCTAGCTACGAGCTGACCTATCTTACCATAGCCGCATATAAGGTTCAAATCCCTTTTTTTGGCTATCTGGTTCATGACTCTCGTCTCTTTTATCTCAGGCAGTTTTTCACTGAAAGCGGAGACTATGATCGACGTTAGAAAAGAGATAGCCCCTATACCTGTCAAAATGACGAGCATAGCTACCGCACGCCCTTCGGTAGTTATAGGAGATATATCGCCGTAGCCTACCGTCGTTATCGTCACCAATGCCCAGTAAACGGCATCGAACAGATTTTCTATTTCGGGGTTTTTTCCTCCCTCAAAAACGTAGATCATGATAGAGGCTACAAGAGTAAAGAAGGAAAGAAGAGTCAATAATGTATAGAGCTCGACCTTTTTATTTCTCAATATATCGAAAAACTGCAGCAGACTTCGGCTGTAGCGGAGCATTTTGAAGGCACGAAAGAGCACGAATACTCTAAGAACCCTTATCTCGCGGTAGCTTGGCAAGATGGCAATGAGGTCTATAATGGCTGCAGGGGAGGAGATGTATGCCCACTTATCCTGCGCAATCTGTCTAAAAACCTTTTTGAAAGAGAATGGTTTCTCGAAAAACTGCGACTCTTCGTAGTGGGCTATGATAACTTTATGTATATCGCTGTGTACCCATAGACGCAGAAGATACTCGACAACAAAGATGGTAGTGACGATATAAAGGTCGTAGAAGTCGAGCCAGTAGGAGACATGTTCATGAACGTCTATTACCAGTATCGAAACACTCGATATGATCACGAAGATCATAAATAGGTCGAAATACTTTTTATAAGGGTAGTCGTCGTTGTTTAGCAGGTCGTTGAAAAAGCGCTTTACGCGCTGATAACGCGGAGCGCTTTCAAGAAGATATGCAAAAGATACTATCTGCCTTATCAGAAACTGTTTCAACTCAACTGCTCAAGCGCTCTTTCAGCAACTCATTTACTTTTGCAGGATTGGCGGAACCTTTACTCGCTTTCATAACCTGCCCTACGAAAAATCCAAAGAGTTTCTCTTTGCCCCCCTTGTACTCTTCGACCTTGTCGCTATTGGAAGAGAGAACCTCGTCTATCAATGCCAATATAGCACTGTCGTCGCTTACCTGCTTGAGGCCAAGTTTCTCTATCGCTTCGTCCACATCGGCCCCTTCATGCGCGAAAAGATAATCAAGAACCTCTTTTCCCGCTTTTCCGCTGATAGTCGAGTCCTCTATCCTTTTTACGATAGTCGCCAATTGGCTCGCATTTACGGGAGAGTTTTCAAGGGTAAGCCCCCCTTTGAGCCGTCCCAACAGTTCTACGGTAAGCCATGTGACGGCATTTTTTGCAGAGGCGCCCTCTTCGACCATCTTCTCGAAAAAACGAGCCATCTCAACTTCAGATGTTATAACGGTAGCATCATACTCACGGATACCGAACTCCTCTACATATCGTTTTCTCTTCTCGTCCGGCATTTCGGGAATTTTTTCGGCCTCTTTGAACATCTCTTCGGTAGGTATTACGGGAAGAAGATCTGGCTCGGGAAAATATCTGTAGTCGGCGCTCTCCTCTTTTCCGCGCATAGAGCGTGTCTCACCCTTTACGGTATCAAAAAGCCTCGTCTCCTGCCAAACTTCATCTTCATAGACGCCATCTTCCCACGCCTCTATCTGTCGCTCCACTTCATAGGCTATCGCTTGTTGAATGAACCTGAAGCTGTTCATATTTTTTATCTCAACCCTCGTATAGAGTTTATCATCTCCCTTAGGGCGTATAGAGACGTTTACGTCACAACGGAAAGAGCCCTCCTGCATATTGGCGTCGCTTATGTCCAGATACCTGACTATCGCATGCAACTTTTTCAGATACCTCACAGCTTCGTCCGCACTTCTTAGGTCAGGTTCGCTTACTATCTCAAGCAGAGGAGTCCCCGCACGGTTTAGATCGACAAGAGAGCGATCTCCTTCATGAATATTCTTTCCCGCATCCTCTTCAAGGTGAGCTCGAGTTATACCTATCCGTTTTTGGGTTCCGTCATCGAAATCTATCATCAAGTGGCCATTCTCCACTATCGGAATCTCGAACTGACTTATCTGATACCCTTTCGGCAGATCCGGATAGAAGTAGTTCTTTCGGTTGAAAACCGACTTTTTATGAACGGTGGCATTGACGGCGTTGCCAAACATCATAGCCTTCTTCACGGCTTCGACGTTAAGTACGGGAAGCGCCCCGGGAAGCCCAAGGCAGACTGGACATGTATGTACGTTTTGCCTATCGGCGAAACTTGTAGCGCAGTTACAGAAAATTTTCGTTTTGGTATTTAGTTGGACATGAACCTCTAAACCGATTATAACTTCAAACATTCAATTCCTTAATCGACAAAGTAGCGGATAGACGCAAAACCGGCCGCACCGGCTCTTTCGACGGCATCTATCTGGTCTTGAGTCAAAATACCGCCAAGTGCGAAAATATTGATGCCAATTTTACCCGTTATTTCTTTTAACTTCTCTAAACCCTTGGGAGTCCCTTTGCCCGGAGTCTTGAATATCGGACCGAATGTCACGCCGTATGCACCCTCTCTTTCACAAATCTGAGCCTCTTCATAAGAGTGGGTACTCACTATCACCTTTTTACCGCTTTTGGAGGCATCCTCTACTCTATCTATCATATTTGAAGGAAGATGCAGACCGTCCGCTTCAAGTTCCAGTGCCAGTTTTAGATGGGTATGCAGAAAAAAGAGAGTCTTTGGGAAAAGAGGCTTAAGAGATAAAAAAGCTTTGGCGAGAGCTTCGTAGTCGTCGCTTCTTTTGTCGCGTAGCGAAATAATATCTATATGGTTGGACGATAGAACTCTTTGGCAACTATTTTTTAGAAGTTGCGGTGTAGTACCGTAGTACTCAGGGTCTGTTATCGCATATCGGAGCATCATCAAGCTTTCTATTGATAGACTCCAAAAGCTCGCTCTGTCTTCTCATTTCGCGACACTTTTCAAACTGTATATGCGCAATCTCCAAAAAGATCACCATAAAAAGGCCAAAGAGTGACCCCGCTAAAGCTGCCAAAAGTGCTATGGGAACTCCGAAAGGCAAAAAGGACCAGAAGAAATAGACGGCACCGAGCAGAGCCGAAGCCCATGCGGCACCAAGAAGAAAGTTTACGAGTAGTTCGGCAACACTGCGTCTCAAAAAGCCACCGTTAGAGCGACTCTTCTTCAAGCAGCACCGCTCCTGCCAGATAGACATATGTCAGGATCATGAAAATGAAAGCCTGAAGGATAGCGGAAAATGCAAGAAGCAGAAATGCCGGAAGAGGCACTATCCATGGAGCGAGCATGAGAAGAACCCACAAGAAGAGATCGTCGCCCTTGATGTTTCCGAAGAGTCGGAAAGAGAGAGAGATGATTCTCGAGATGTGAGAGACGATCTCTATAGGGAACATCAAAGGGGCTAGCCACTTGACCGGTCCCGCGAAGTGGGCGAAGTAGTGAACTACACCATGCTTTCTTATACCTTCGAAGTTGTAATATATAAATACGATCAAAGCGAGAGTAAGAGTCATATTTATATTCCCTGTCGGTGACTCGAAACCGGGAATAATACCGAGTACGTTTCCAATAAATACGAAAATACCAATCGTAGCAATTAGAGGAAGATACTTTTTGGCGTAAGATTCGCCTATGACGTCGCGTCCCATAGCGACGATGCCGAGAAGAAACGCTTCCATAACATTCTGAGTCCCGGTAGGTACGAGCCTTAGAGACTTCACTGCCATCTTTGCCAATACAAGCGCAATAATCGCTGTAAGAAGAACATGCGTAACGAATAGAAATCCATGAGAGTGGGAAATGAGACCAAAATAGGTGAATACACCTTCCATCCGGCTTCCTTTATCTTAATTTTGTGCGATTTTATCACAAGCTCCATTAATCACTCTTTAAGAACCCCCTTCCAAAAGCCCCTCCTGTCCTATTCTATATAGAGCGAAGTCATATTTCAAAGGATCGTCCGGCGAAAAGAGCCTCAAAGAGTCCGTCAACTCTACTGCCGCTTTCCAGTCGTAGCTCTTACGCTCCAAAAGTCCGAGTTTACGCCCGATCTGAAAAGTGTGTGTATCGAGAGGTATGACCAAATCGGAAGGTTTGACGCCGCTCCATAAGCCCAGGTCGAGCGCATCTTTTCTAACCATCCACCTAAGAAACATCATCCAACGCTTGTATGGGCTTGCAGGCTTTTTGGAAATTGAGCCTAAAAGAAATCTGTATCCCCTGCTCATATATGGATTCAGCCTCTGCATATGTTCGATAAGCGAAAAGACTCCATCCAGAACCGTTCCCTTTTTATCAAAACCATTCATGAAAACCTTTTCGACCTCTTGGGCTTCCATCCTGCTAAGCGTTACAAATATCTCCTCCACATCCTTTTGGGACTGAAAGCGGTAGTACTTCCCCTTCAAGCCACCTCTTATCCTATCTTCGCTTTTGTCAAGAAGAGTGAAATCGAGCGAAGAGAGAAACTTCACAATCTGACCGGCGTTTCCATACCCGAAAAGTGCACAAAGAAGGATCACTCTAGCATCTTTCTGTTCCCTTGCCACCAAAAGCGGATCGGGCCTTTTCAAGGAGAGTTCGTCCCGATCGTTTCTTCTGGCCGATTCCCTCTCGAGCAGCTCATGCAAGCTTGTAAAATCTTTTTCTTTCACTCGATCCTCCGATCTGCATCTGTTTTCTATATTTGGTGATCGT
>JALSPH010000255.1 GCA_026986055.1 Campylobacterales bacterium | reverse complement strand
GGAAAAGAGACTAAAGAGCGGCTTCAAGAATTTCGCAAGAGATTTCCCGATAAAATCTGCATATCCTTGCGAGGAGGCAGGGGTTACTGGAGAAAGCTGCTGAGAGTTTGACATCTCTGCTTTTTCATACTTTAAGTTTTAGGGGATTGTCGATATGGGAGAGGCGTGTGAAGAGTTTATCCGTTTGATCGAGGCGGGTGACTATTATGAGGCGCATGAAGTTTTGGAAGAGGTCTGGTTTCCAAAGCGATTCGAGAGGGATGATGAGATCTTTTTGATAAAAGGGTTCATAAACGCTTCCGTGGCTTTCGAGCTGCATAGAAGAGGGCGAATAGAGCCGGCTAAAAAGACGTGGCAGGTCTATCTGAAGTATCGCCCTATGCTAAATAGGTTGAGCGAGAGTGAAAATGTGGCCATCTACAGGCGGGTCGACAACCTTTTGAAGAGGCTTCATGAAGATCTGTTCGGGGCGTAAGTACCACGAAGCCACGAAGCACTCATGGCTCTCGGTGAGGCAAAACCCGAACCGGCTCGATTGGGATAATCAGCCGCGCTCCATGAAGGTTTACCCGCCATCTTTTCCTCGCATAAAGCTTCAAAAAGGGTTTACGGCCCACAACTTCATCTACCATATAGGCGGAATTACCGCAAAAAAGAGTTACCCCGGTGTTGAATACTACCTGCGAACGAATCCAAGCGCGGGCGCGCTCTACCCAAACGAGGTCTATTTTCAATCCAGAGGAGTCGAAGGTTTTGTAGACGGCATATATCACTTCGAAGTTGCCTCATCTTCCGTTACTTTGCTCCACGAGCTTGAGGAGAAGGAGGGGCTTGAGCCTCTCGTCGGATTTGCTGAGCGGATGAAGGGGCTGCTTTTTTTCATCTCCTCTCCATATTATCGTTCCGCCTGGAAGTATCGCCAAAGAGCTTTTAGGTACTGCCTGCTGGACACCGGCCACATACTTGGAGCCATAGAGGCCGGTTCTTACATTTACGGCCATGCATACAGAGTGGTTTATGGGGCCGACCTCGAGGGGCTCAACCGTTTTTTCGGTTTTTCGGAGGAGGAGTTTTTTCTCTCGACTGCCGTCGTTGCCGTACCTCAAAAGGGGGGTGAAGTATCTTTGCCTGCTACGACTTTGAAGCAGAGCGATCCTGCGGGAGTTTTTATGTCGGTTCCTTCGATCGAAGAGGCTTATCGTGAGACCGTTAAACCAAAAGAGTGCAAAAAAGAGCCTCGATTTCCGCATTTTACGCTTAACAAGAAGGTGTGGGAAGAGGCTATATTGAAGCGGCGCTCCATACGTAGCTTTTCAAAGAGATCTATAACGAAAATGGAGTTCGATTCCCTTGTAGAGAGGGTGAATCTGCCTGTGCCAAGCGATTGTGACGAACCGTTGAGACTCTATGCGGTTGTAAACAGGGTAGAGGGTTTGAGGTCCGGAATATACCGAAACGGTGAGCTTGTAAAAGAGGGTGATTTTGCGCAAAAGGCGGGATACCTTTGCTTGGAGCAGTCCCTTGGAAGCGAAAGCGCGGCCACTTTCTTCATATTGTCTGACGGCTGCAACTATAGGCCGCTTTATCAAAAAGCCGGTATTTGGGGCCATAGGCTCTACCTCATGGCGCAATATCTGAACTTGGGATGCAGCGGCATAGGCGCCTACTACGATGATGAAACAAGAGAGTTTCTGGGTGACAAAGGTATGGTTCTCTATGCACTGGCCGTAGGAAGATGATCTATTTCTGTCGTTAATATTTTTTTATTTTTGTGCTTTGTCGATCGACGATTAAATGCTACAATAACAGAATGAAAATATATAACCAAAACCTATGGCCGGCTACGCTTGCAAAATGTGCGGTCATAGTGCTTATAGGCATGTTTCTCTTCTTCGGTATAGAGCGCTACGGCAAAGCTGAAATCGACTCTATAGCCAGACAGACGGTTACGACGCAAAAAAGGTTGATAGAGCTTCAGATGGAGTCGTTCAAAATGGAGTCGGATACGATAGCCGACCTCATTTTCGATATAGAGAGAAAAAGGCTGATGTACGATGCGAAAAACGGTGAAGATGTCGACGTTATACGAAAAGAGCTTCTTGCCTACTACCTTCCCCTATACGAAAAGCTTGCCAAACACAGTTTAAGACATCTTCAGTTTCATACGCCGGACGGCCGATCTTTTCTGCGAGTCCACAAGCCGCAGGTTTATGGCGACTCTCTTCTCTTTAGGCCATCGATAGTAAAGGTCATACATACGAGAGAGCCTGTCTACGGTTTTGAAGTCGGTAGAAACATGGGGGCGTACAGGGCTATCTACCCCCTATTTTACAAAATGGAGTTTGTTGGAAGTGCGGAGATCTCCTTCTCTTTCGCAGCGATGAAAGAGGCTCTTGAAATGGTGGGCAGCGGGCTTAGCAGCTACGTTTTGGTGTTAAACTCCGACCTTATCAACAAGAGTGTGGGTCAGATGGTGCCTAAAAACTACCAACCTTGCTTTATAGATTCAAAGTTTTTAGTAGATAAAACACTCTCGAAAGGGGCTGAGATTCTAAAAGAGTCGGGCTTTAAAACGCAGCTTCTGCCTTACAGAGAGTTTTACGAACTCTTGGATGTTTACCATAATGGCGCAAGGGACATCTACACCGTCAGCTTCATTCCGTTGAAGTTTATAGATGACGGTTACGGGGGCTACTACATCGTAGTTCATAAAGATGACGGTGCATTGGCGCAGGTTCAGTCCATAACACGTATTGCATACTTCGCTCTCGGGCTTCTTGTGCTCGTATCGTTGGTGCTTACTCTTATGGTCCACATCTACAGAGTCAAGGCGCATGCTGCCGATATAGATACCTTGACGGGAATATACAACCGCAGAGGCTGCATGAAGCGCCTTAAAAACGGCGACAAAAGGTATGCACTTCTTTATATAGATATAGACCATTTCAAAAAGATAAACGATACATACGGACACGATGTGGGCGATGAGGTGCTAAAAGAGGTCGCACGTCTGATAACGGCACACATAAGAAAAGATGACGTCCTATGCAGGCATGGAGGAGAGGAGTTTTTGCTCTTTATAGCCAACGCATCCGAAGAGCAGGCGATGAAAGTTGCACAAAAACTTAGAAAGCACATTGAGATACATAGATTCGACAAAGTGGGTGAAGTTACCGTCAGCATAGGTATAGCCGTCAGGGAGAAGAATGAGTCTATAGGCTCTCTTATCTCCAGAGCGGACAAGAACCTCTACAAAGCCAAAGAGCAGGGCAGAAACGCTGTCGTTGCGCAAAGCTCGTCAGAGAGTGGTCAGTAAAGATAGAAAGAGTGCTTATTTGCCGCCATCTCATGGTTAAATTCTGGTGAGCAAGTAAAGTTTTATGAGAGATCGTAACTCTTTTGTCGAAGTAATGGTCGGAGTGGCGGGATTTGAACCCGCGGCCTCTACCACCCCAAGGTAGCACGCTAACCAGGCTGCGCCACACCCCGACAATTTGTGGACCGTGATTATAGCAAAATTATTCTAAAATATCTTCGTAAAAGTCGTAACATGATATAAAATAGATTCCGTTTTGCTTTTTGATACGTTTGTCGCCCCTTTTGTAAGCCTTCTTGAACCGTTTTACAACCTGTTTCGCCTTGTTGTAGTTGTATTTTTTTCTCTGTATCAGATCGCCCAGAGGTATCCAGCAATCCTCCTCCTCTTTCGTCTTTTTCGATCTTTTATCTTTTTTGCTTCTCTTCTCATCTCTGTTTGGCTCTTCTGGCTCCTCGTCTGCATCGGGCTCTATCTCTATGTGGGGTTCACCTTTTGCCTCTTGTCGGCCGGGCAGGTAGCTTTTGCTCTGATATATGGTGCGCATCTCGTGAAAGGCTTGTTTTAGGAGGTTTATCTCCTCTTGCAGAGTTTGGGTTATCTGAGCGTTCGCCTCTTTGAGGTCCTCTATGGAGGCTTTTAAAACTGCTATCGTTTCATCTTTGGCTTTTAAAACCTCTCTATACTCATCTATGAGTGAAACATGCTCTATCTTTTCATTTTCCGTAACGCTTTTGTCAATGTCCGGTTCAATGTTGTCCGCCACGATGACATAGTAGCGCCCATCTATTTTTCTGGATGGAAGGGTGCCTCGTTTGATTTTTGCATAGACACTTTGGCGTGAGAGTCCGTGCATCTGGGCATATTCTGAAGGTTTGACAAGTTGCTGCATAGCCTACCCCATTGACAGTTTGTCACATTATACCAAAGAAAATCGGCTAAAGTGCCCAAAAAACGTGCTTTTATGGGTAGCGTAGCTGTAAATGGGAAATTTACAACTCTTTTGCTTACGCCCTGAGCCCTCTTTGCTCTACACCCTCCTTTACGGGAACGAAGAGACAACTCTCTTTTTGCAGAGCCTTTATGGTACCGTCACTCTTTTTGAACTGGGTTATTATCTGCTCATTTTCTCTCTCTATAGGGGCGACCAGTATGCCCCCTTCGGCGAGCTGATCGAAGAGTGTTTGCGGTACTTCAGGAGTCGATGCGGAGAGGAGAATGCGGTCATACGGAGAGTACTCTCTCCAGCCGCGTCTGCCGTCGTCAAGACGGGTGTGGATGTTGTGGATCTCAAGCGTTTTGAACCTGCGTTTAGCTTCGTTCAGAAGCGTCTCTATGCGCTCTATCGTGAATACACGCCTGAAAAGTTTGCTGAGTATTGCAGCCTGGTAGCCGCTGCCGCACCCGACTTCCAGCACGTTGTCGGCGCCCTCCGGCTCAAGATAGAGAGTCATCTTCGCAACGGTTACGGGAGAGCTTATCCACTGGCTTGCCTGCATCGGAAGAGCGTCTAAGCGGTAGGCCCAATGCTTGAACCCCTGCGGGACGAAGAGCTCTCTTTCGACTTGACAAAAGGCGCGGTAGATTTCGGGAGTCAGGTCGACTTCATCCGCTATATCGTCGGCAAAGTTTTGAAGCTTTATCTGCTTCGCTCTATCCATGGAAGAGATCCATGTCTATGTATCGCCTAATCCTTTTGACCTCTCTTGGGTCGAAAACCCCTTCGATCACTTCTGCGTAATCGTCGCTTATGGCTTTACCGTTGGGGTCTATTACGGCGCTGCTTCTTGCCATATCCGGGTTTGCACCGTCGGCAGCCACTACGTAGCACTGGTTGGTTATGGCGAGTGCACGGGTTAAAATCTCGTAGTGCTGTTTTCTCGGTTTTCCCCATAAAGAGGGGTTCAAGATGATGTCGGCTCCGCGCAGCTTCAGCCAAAGCTCGGTGAATCTAAGCTCGAAACAGATGATAAGTCCAAATTTTATGCCGTCGATCTCGAAAATTTTGACCTCATCTTCGCTTCCCGGCTTGAAGTGGTTGTGTTCGTTGCCGAGCGGGAAGAGTTTGACTTTGTGTTGTGAGTGGACAATGTCGCCGTTGTAGATCACATCGGTGCGGTTTAGATAATCTTCCCCCTCTTTGGCAATGTATGTCAACGTGATGACTCTATCTTCGCTTATCTTCTTGATCTGCTCCACCGCGTAGGCTCCGGCCTCCGCCGCCTCGTCCATGCGCTCGTAGGCAAAGCCTGTCAGGCAGACTTCAGGAGTGACCGCTATGGAGTGTTTCGGCAGATTGGCCAGAAGCTCCAGAAGGTGTGCTATGTTTTCGTCGAAATTTTCGCTTGTCGCCATCTGAATGGCGAATGTTTTCCATTTTGGGTTAGAAGTCGTCAAAGCTTATGCTCCCTTTCGAGTAGTTTGTCACGTTCCCTTCGAAGAAGTTCGTCTTCTGGTCGTTAAATGTTGAAAAACTGTCAACCCACTTTATAGGGTTGTCGGCACCGAACATCGGCTCGAGTCCTATCGCTCTTAGGCGCTTGTCGGTCAGATACTGTACGTACTGGTCTATTATCTGCTGATTGAGCCCCAATATCTGATCTTCGGTCACGTACCATCCCCAGTTGCGCTCAAGCTCGTAAGCCTGTCTGTACATTTCTCTCATGTTTGTCACAACTCGCTCGTTGAAGAGTTGCGGGTACTCCTTCTTTATCTCTTTTATTATGTTGCTGTAAAGGGCCAGATGGGTCACTTCGTCTCTCTGTATGAAGCGTATCATTTGCGCGCTTCCAAGCATCTTTCCGCTTCTTGCCAGAGCGTACATAGCGGAAAAGCCGCTGTAGAAATATATCCCCTCCAGGCACTGGTTCGCTACCAGCATATAGAGTTTGGCTTCGTCGTCGTCTTGCGCCTTCTCGCCGAACTTTTCGTAAACGTCGCCTATGAAAGAGTTTTTGCGCAGCAGTTCGGTGTCGCTCTTCCACATGTCGTATATTTCGTCGGTGTTTATCGAAATGCTGTCAACCATGACGGCGTAGCTCTGTGAGTGTAGAGCCTCTTCGAAAGCCTGTCTTACCAGACACATGTTGACTTCCGGTGCGGTTATCCAGGGGTTGACATTGTCAACAGTGTTGTTTGTCTGAATGGAGTCCATGAAGATGAGCTGCGCAAGAACTTTGTCGTACATTCTTCGCTCGGCCGGCAGCAGATGTTTGTAGTCTCTTGCATCTTCGGTCAGGTCGACCTCTTTGGGAAACCATGTGTTGGCCATCATCACTTCCCAAAGATTGTAGGCCCAGTCGTAGCTGCATCTGTTTAGATTTATAATACCGGCCGTGCAGCCGTTTATGATAGAGGTTGTCGAGCGCGTAGTGTCGCACTTTGTGCTGTAAAGCTTCTTTTTCATCTTTTCTCTCTACCTCATTTTGGGTTCTTTTTTTGGTTTGGAATTGATTTTAGCCTAAAGTAGTTTAATGGTAGGTGAAGCGAAACAATATAACAATTAATTATAATAAAGGGGGCGAAACAGTGTTTTGAAATTTAAAGCAAAGGGGGAAAGAGCTCCCCCTTAACTTTTAACTTTTAGTTTTTAGTTTTTAGTTTTTAGTTTTCACTGGCACCCCAAAC
>JALSPH010000254.1 GCA_026986055.1 Campylobacterales bacterium | reverse complement strand
AGAAGGGTCGAGTAACCGCTTAGGTCTATATCTTCACCCTCTTTGAAAAAGTGTATGTCTGTTACCGAGAAAGAGAGATCCGGAAACTCTTTCTGCGCTTTCATAGCGGTGGAGAGCCCGCCGAAAATGTTGGAGACTATCTCTTTTACCGCATCCAGATCGTCACTGTCCATCTCCTCTTTGCTCTCTCCTTCACCGCCCAACATCATATCCGAAAGGGCGGTACCGATCATAGGAGAGACGGCAACCGCCATCTTCCCCTCCAGCTCTCCGCTTACCTCTATATAGACGATCGACATAGGAGCGATTACATTCGAGATATCGGTAATCTCTTCTTGGTTTTTAAAAGAGACTTCAGGACGCTGCCCGGTAAGCCCTTCGATAGTTGCGGCCGTCTCTTTGGCCAGAAGCTCTACCCACTCAGCCATTGACGACCTCCTCATTCAACGTATTGGCCAGCTTGGCGCGTCTCTCCTGTTCGATCTGCTGCAAAATCTCTTTGACCTCATCCTTCTCATCCACTATAAGCTCCGTCACTTCCAGTGACTTCCTGAAACGCCTCAAACCGATCTTTCCAATAAATCTGTCTTTACCGTCGGCATTTATCACGGCGGTATCGTCCGCAGGGCGATCGAGCCTCAAAATATCTCCCTCTTTAAGAGACAAAAGCTCTCTAAGCGTCAGCTCGGCTTCGCCCAGATAGGCGCTGACATGCACTCTGGCTCCTCCCACGAGCGCTTTGAGCTCTTTGTTTCGGCTCTTTTTTGCACTTGTTTCGGTAAGCATGAAGTCACGGCTTCCGAGTTTGTTGAGTATCGACTCGAGGGTGATGACCGGATAGCAGATGTTCATCATACCGCTTGAGTGTCCTATGACGATCTCCATCACCACCATGACCACTATCTCGTTTTGAGCCACTATCTGAATCACGTTGGGGCTCGACTCTTTCGACTCGACGTTGGGGTAGAGCTCGATCACGGGAGCCCACGCCTCTTTAAGCGTACCCATGATGATACGAAGTATGGAGTCCATCAGCGTAAGTTCGATATCGGTAAACTCCCTCGTAGTCTCGTAGGGCTCGCCGGCGCCTCCCAAGAGACGGTCGACCATAGGGAATGCGATAGATGGATTTATCTCCAAAATACCGCTGCCGTCCAATGGTTTCATAGAGAAGACGTTGAAGCTCGTAGGGCTCGGCAGACTCATGAGAAACTCCCCGTATGTCATCTGGTCCACCGAATGGAGCTGAATCTCGACGATAGAGCGCATTACCGAAGAGATCTGCGACGCAAGAGAGCGGGCCATCTTGTCGTGGATACCTCGAAAAGCTCTAAGCTGCTCCTTGCTTACACGATTTGGCCGCTTGAAGTCGTAAAGAGTTATCTGGCGCTGGTCGAAAATCTCCTCTTCGCTCTCGAGAGCTTCCGGAGTTCCCTCATCTTCGACCGCTTCCAGCAGCGCGTCGATCTCTTCCTGACTCAGTATGTCTGCCATAATCTCATCCTATACTATCTCTCACTTTTGTGATGACACGCTTGTGGACCTGCGAAATCCTCGAAGGTGTTATGTCGAGAATTTCGGAGATCTCCTTGTAGGTAAGCTCTTCGAAATAGTAGAGCTGTATTATCATCTGGTCACGCTCCGACATCATTTTGAGAACATCCATGATCTTCTCTATCAGCTCTTCTTGCTCTATCGTTGCAAAAGCGTCTTTCTCATTACTCTCAAGCTGATCGTGCAGCGGCATGACGTTGTATATGGCGGCAACGCGCCTCGCATCCTTTATCTTCTGCTCATCTTCCTGTAAAATCTCCGCGATATAGCTGTTTTCAGGCTCCACGCCGTACTCGTCCATATATTGGGAGATTATCTCGTCTATCTGCTTTATAAGCTTTCTGTTGGCACGGCTTACGATATCCAAAGATCTAAGATAATCTAACATGGATCCATAAACCCTGCTTTTTGCATACCCCCAGAAAGAGTCGTTCTGCTCTTTGTCGTAGCGTCTTGCAAGCTTTATAAGCTCTTCTGCACCTATGCTTACCAGATCATCAAACTCCACCGACCTTGGCAGCCTCTCTTTGAGCCTGTATGCCATGGCTTTAACGGCCGGTAGGTATTTTACCGCCAACTCATCCTGATAGTGGCGGATGTGTGCATCGTATCCTTCAACCATCACCTCTCCCCATCCTTTTTCTCACCTTGTTCAAACACTTCATCTTTGGAGATATACGCATAGTTCGCATCTACCTCCTTCTCCCGCTGCAGCAGCTGGTTGTAGAAGTAGTCGAGCTTCCTGTCGTACTCCTCTTTTTCGAAGTGAACCTTGCCAAACTCCATGAAACGGACAAAAAGAGCCACGCTCACGTGGGCAAGCAGATAGAAAAAGAGTGTAACAAACAGTACGGCCGACAACATATCCATCGGATCGCTACCGTTTGCGAAAGCAGTAAGAAGCCCTATGAAAAAACCGCATACGACCCAAAAAGCGACAAAGTTGCTCTCACGCATTAACATACCTTTAAAACTGCCCCAACAGTTTCTTGAAAAAGGTGCCGATTCCGCCCTCTTTTCTTGCTTCAAGCATTTTGTGTTCCTTTTTGGCGGCAAGCGTATCCGCAATAGCCTCTATGTCGGTAGCCGGAGCGATATTGGAGAGCTCTTTGCAAACCAGCACTCTCTGCTTTACGCTCCTTGCAACTTGCGCATCCGACCTTACGGAGCCTAACATCTTGAGGTTTAGATCCGCTCCTATATTGCCGTAGGCGACCTTTTTTATCGTATCGAAAATTTTTGTCCCCTCTTTATGGCTTCGAACCTGATTTACGACCATCGAAAGATCGCTCTTTATCTTGCTTATGACTTTAACCATCGCGTACGCATCCGTTATGGCGGCAGGGTCTGGAACGGTCACGACCACAACCTCGTCGGCCGCCCTTAGAAACATCTGTATCGTATCGCCTATACCCGCACCCGTATCTATCACCAAAAAGTCGAGATTTTCAAGCATTTGAGCTTCGTCTATGAATCGGCTGACGATAGTAGCGTCCGAAAACTTCAAAATCTCATCACCGCTTTCGCCCGGAATCAGGTAGAGGTTCTCCTCCAGCGGGACTACGATATCTCTAAAACTCGCCTCACCTTTGAGTACGTGCAAGATGTTTCTATCGGCCCTTACGTTGAACATCACATCGAGATTCGCAAGCCCTATGTCGGCATCCATCAGCCCCACTTTGAAGCCTCGTTTAGATAAAACGTAGGAGATGTTGGCGCTAAGGGTACTCTTGCCGACTCCGCCTTTGCCGCTTGTGATGGCGATTACTCTAGTCTCTCTTTGGCCGTTATGGTGCGCATCCATCAAAGCTTCGAGTCTGCTTGCCTGCGTACTCATCTTTTGCCTTTCACGCTTCGCGACTCCATCAGACACTCCACAAGGTAGTCGCTATCGGCACACATAAGATCGTCGGGGACCTCCTGGCCTATGGAGAGGTAGCTTACCGGCTTTTCGGTCTCATAGACCAAAGAGAATATATTCCCGAAACCGCGCGTCTCGTCGAGCTTGGTGAAGATGAGAGTGTCGATGCCGAGTATGGAGAAGTTGGAGTAGATCGCTCTCAAATCTTCAAGCTTCGTAGGCGCACCCATAACGAGGCTCACATCTATACCCACATCGGTATGTGTAGAGAGAAACTGCTGAAGCTTCTCGATCTTCTCCTTGTCGTACTGGCTGCTTCCGACGGTATCTATCAAAATTATATCCATATGCGATAGAGCCTGAAGAGCGGTTATGAACTCCGGCGGGTCCACTACCGCCTCTATCCCTATACGCATCATCTTCGCATACTGCATAAGCTGCTCGACCGCTCCTATTCGGTAGGTATCGAGAGTGATTATGCCCACTTTATACTTCTTCTCCATCATATAGGCGTATCTGGCGGCAAGCTTAGCAAGCGTCGTAGTCTTTCCGACTCCGGTCGGTCCTACCAACATAAGTATCCTCTTTTGGGGCGGTACCAACTCACGCTCAAGCCTGACCGGGACCATCTTTCTAAGGAGTGTCTTGAAGTACCTGCGAACCGTTTGGGTTGACGAGCGCATCTGAAGAGGCATATGCTCCAACGTCAAGCGCATAATCTCATCGAGATGGTGCGCATCCATACCGCTCTTTTTGGCCAATCGGTAAATCTCGGCAAACTCGGGAGGAACCGCAGCACTGCCTTGCGGCTTCTTCTCCTCCCAAACCATGTTTTGAATAAGCTTCACCTTGTCCGAGAGCTTTACAAGCTCACCTCTTATGGCTTTTAGCTCTTCAGCTTCCAAAATAGTCGCTCTTTGGGGCTCGGGCTCCTCCTCTACCTCCACGCGCACTCTTGGAGGCTTTGTAGAAGTCTGGACATTCGCGATCTCCGAAATCTCTTTTGCAGCTTCCGATATGCTTACAAGAACATCTTCATGCTCTCTTTCACTCCTTTTTTGCGCTCTTTTTCTACTTGGTATCGGTTCCTCATCTTTTTTGCGGAGACTCTTTTTAGGCGCACTATCTTCGATGGCTACAACCACCTCATAGAGTGCAGGCTGACTCAGGCTCTTTTTTCTGATCTGCTTCGTACTGACGACCAGAGCATCTTCACCGCACTCCTGTTGCGCCGCTTTTAGCGCCTGTGCCGGTGTCGGTGCCGTAAAAGTCATCAATTTCATCCAAACTCCTCTTTCAGCCTCTACAAATCGAACTTCGGTTTTCAGCCGACAAAAAATGCATCGGTACGACTACCGACTCCCGCTCTGAAAAATTAGGATGTGGAATCGTAAGCCGAGTGCTTCGTAATTGCAGATTGTCAAAAAATATTATATCCAAATCGAGACTCCTTGGGGCGTTAGGGAAACTCCTTTTGCGCCCGAAACGCCTCTCCACCCAAAGAAGGTAGCGCAAAAGCTCATGGGCATTTAGGTTCGTCTCGCCCAAAACGAGCGTGTTTGTAAAAAATGGCTGGTCGGTAAAACCAAATGGCGGGTTGTAAAAGAGAGGTGCAGTTTCAATCGGCCTAAAAAGTTTACCAAGAGTCAGGTAGCGCAGCACTCTCCTAAAGCGCCCTCTTACATCTCCTATGTTACCCCCCATCCCTACAAGGGCTATATGTTTCATTCCTACGGCTTTAAAGCTTGCCGGAAACTCTTTGATGCAGTAGAGCGTCGAGTCGCCAAACTTCAGACTCACAGTATCTTCGCCCTCCCATCTTCCATAACGACCATATCCTCTATCCGTATTCCAAACTCTCCCGGCAGATATATGCCGGGCTCGATAGTAAAGACCATACCATCTTCCACTCTCATCGCGCTTTTTGAGGAGATGTAGGGCATCTCATGTATGTCAAGCCCTACACCGTGACCCGTCGAGTGGACAAAATATTTGCCCATACCCCCCTTTTCTATAACCTCACGGGCCAAAGCGTCTATCTGCGCTCCGGTCATACCGCTTCGCGCCTTCTCTATCGCTCTGTCGTGAGCCGCTCTGACCAGATCGTAAGCTTTTTGAACTTTTTGATCTTTGAAGTGCTGATCTTGCGAAAACTCCAATCCATCTTTGACGAAAACGGTTCTGGTTCTATCCGAACAGTACCGTCTATATTTCAAGCCGGCATCGACCAAAAGCAGATCTCCGTTTTTCAGAACCTTGTCGGTAGGAAGAGCGTGGGGCTTTGCCGCATTGGCGTTTATGGCGACGATGGGGTCGAAACTCAGATCGTACTCTCCAAAAAAGCTCATGGCGGCTTTGGCTTCGAAATGGAGCCTCTTTTCACTTTTGTCGGCTCCCGGAAGGCTCAGATAGTCCGCAAACTTTTCAAATCCATCTCTTCCAAGTTCCGCCGCTCTTTTTAAAAGCTCTATCTCCTCTTTAGTTTTTACGACTCTTTTAAGGTGGGAAAAGTCCGGTTTGGGCACGAAGTGAAGCAGAGGAAGTTTTTTGCGCAGAGCCTCGAAGGCTTTTACGCTCCACTCTTTCGGGTCGTAAACAACTTTTAGAGGGTTTCTGCTTCTTAAAACTCTTCTGGCTGCCGCGAAGAGATCGGATGCCTCTATAACCTCGGCCCCTACTATCTTCTCTTTCGCCTCTACCGTATAGCGGCTGTCGGTTATGAAGAACTTCTCATCCGCCAAGCTGATAAAAACTGCATTGTCGCAACTATATCCACACTCGTAATAGAGAGCGTTTTCGTCACGCAGAATGTAGTTCACTACTGCTCCTGGGGCTGCTTTTGCTGCTGAGCCTCTCTCATAGCTTTTATTTCACTCAGTATCTGCAGCATAGCCACCATAGCAAGATGGTAGCTGAAAGGTCCGAAACCTGCTATCTGTCCGGCGCATACGGGAGCTATGAGACTCTTTTTCCTGAACTCCTCTCTTGCATGAATGTTGGTTATATGCACCTCTATCGTGGGCAGAGCTACGGCTGCGATAGCGTCGCGAATCGCTATGGAAGTGTGCGTATAGGCTGCGGCGTTTATGATGATACCGTCGGCATCTCCCAGACACTCCTGAATCCTATCTACAAGCTCTCCTTCTAGGTTGCTTTGGAAAAATTCTATCTCCACACCGTTTTGCTGTGCCACTCCTCTCATCTGCTCATGAATCTGCTCTAGCTTCATAGGTCCGTAAATGTTTTGCTCTCTTAGCCCTAGCATATTCAGATTCGGTCCTTGAATAACGACTATCTTCATTCTCAATTCCTTCTTAAAATTTTTAATACAAGATTTTATCTACTTTTGCCATAATCTTAATTAAAAACAGGTTCGGTATATGAAAATAGTTACGGCTAAATGGCTCTTTGACGGAGAAGAGTTTTTTGAAGATTACGGTGTCGCTTTCGAAGAGGAGATAGTAGAGGTAGCAAGCGCGAAGGAGCTGAAAGAGAGATTCAAAAGTGCCGAAGTCGAAGAGTTGGGCAAAGAGTGCGTGATAATGCCGGGACTCATAAACCCGCATCTGCATCTTGAGTTTGGCGCAAACAGAACCACT
>JALSPH010000253.1 GCA_026986055.1 Campylobacterales bacterium | reverse complement strand
GCTCTCGAGAGACATTTCGCTCTCTTCAAGCTCATCATGGACCGACTCGCCTCTTTTCGCCTCGTCTCGAATCGCTTTGGGAAGCTCCTTCTCATCGGTTATGGGCCTTCTTAAGTGGCTATCGTCAGGAATATCTTCAGGCACACTCTCTTCGGTAAGCTCGACATCCCATCTGCCGTCTTTGTCGTTGATATAGTAGGCGCCGTCGGTGGAGGGGATATATCTGCTGAAGCCTATATGGCGCATCGTTCTAAGAAGAGAGGAGTCTATCTTCCCCAACTCCTCCCAGTTATAAAGAGGAATGTGAGGTTTTGGAAAACGCCCTTCGGAGAAGTCCCACATAAGATACTGCCCTATCCAGTCGCGGAAGTATGGAAAAGCGGCAAATGCCGTAGCGCACTCCAAAATATAGTACTTGCCGTCATGCTCCGCAATATCGCAAGCCCAATACTCCGCCTTGGCAGCTTTCGAAGCCTCCACGGCAAGCTCCAAAGCCCCCATAGGGACGCCGTCGTAGGTCATGTAACCGCCCTGCGAAGTGTTCGTCAGGTCCATATCTTCCCCGGCCACCCGCCAAAATGCGCATGCCGGTTTATGGCCTATGAGCATCACCCTGATATCCGCTTTAAGAGGTATGCACTCTTGAATATACATAGGCATATACCTCTTCTCGTCGAAAAGCTTTACGGCCTCCTCGTAGCTTTTCACCTTGTGCACATAGTAACCGCCGTAGTTGGAGGGGCCGTAGCTTCTTTTGACTATTATGGGGTAGTCGCACTCTTTCAGATACTCGTAACCCTCTTTTCTGTCGTAAAATATCTTGGTTTTGGGGTGCGAGAGGTTATGCTTTTCGCAAAAGAGGGTGACATTCTCCTTGCTCTTGTTCGAAAACTGCGTCTCCAACGACGGAACGAACCGTACATGCGGAAGCTCTTTGGCGATCTCTCTGAATGTTTCGTAAGCCGTAGCGGGAATGTTTCCTACCAAAACATCTATCTTTTTCTTTTTCACCTCTTTTATGAAGCGCTCTTTGTCGTTTTTCCAGTGGTAAACCACCTCCTCGATCTTGTCCGGCCACCCTTTGAAGTTGGAGCGGTCGAAAAATCTAAGCACATAATCCAGATAGAGCAGCCCTATCTTTGGAAGTTTTCTTTTTTTCGCCATTTGTTATATCCTTTTCCATTCTTTTTTTTCTACTAACATAAACCCTCTGAAAATTACAAATCGAGCGAAGGCTTTGAGATTTTAGTTTGAAAACGAAACAATCGCTCTTAGCGAAAAAAGTGCGCTCAACCCCGAAGGGGCGCTTGCGTTCGCACTTTTTAGTGAAGTTTTCAAGCGTTAGCTTCGCTAAAAATCTCATCTCGCCTGAGCGAGGTTTCGTAATTTTCAGAGTACTCAATTATGATTACCGTTTGGTTGCCGTTTTTCTATCTATCAGCTCTACGATAGCCTCGATTTTCCTGTCGTTGAAGTCAAGCCCCATCTTCTCCTGATCGGGAGTCGCGAAA
>JALSPH010000252.1 GCA_026986055.1 Campylobacterales bacterium | reverse complement strand
TGAAGACTCTAAGAGCCGAAATGAAAAAGAGAAAAGAGACCGGCGAGAGCGAACTTATGGATATACTCATAGCCTACAAGCACTCCGATATGTTCAGGCTCGATCAGGAGTATTACCAGAGTATCGCCAAGAAGCAGGGGCTCTCTCTCGCGCCTGTAGACAACAGATATATGGCCGGTAAAAATACCGCAAACAAATATAAGTTCAAGGTGGTGGAATATGACTAAGATAACTTCAGCACTGCTGGCTACATCGCTGGTTGCATCTGCCCTTTTGGCCGATGGTGTGATATTGGCGCAGAAGACGGAGCGTGACGTTACAAAACTGACGCCGGACTCAAAGGCTTGGGGATATGTAAAGGGAACTACCATTCATCTATACCCGCAGACTGCATTGAGTATGAACGACAAAAGAGCCAACGCTCTCAATGAAGGCTTGAAAGCGAAAGAGGCTAGGGTAAAGGCAATATACAATAGCAAAAATATAGCTTTTCTGCTTGAGTGGCCCGATGGAACGAGAAACATACAAAGAGGCTACAAGTCCGATGTCTACGCCGACGGTTTCGCGGTTCAGTTTCCCGTCAACTACTCCAACCCGCAGAAGCTCCCATACATTGGGATGGGAAGTGACGGCAGACCTGTTGTCATACACCTGCAAAAAGCCGTGGAGAAAGTTTACGAACCAAACGGAAATGGTGATGTGGGAATGCAGCAGAATATACTTAGCAAAAATATATTCGGTAAAGCAACGAAAGAGTTTGCCCGAAAGGTCGAAAAACTTGCCGTCAAAGATTATCAACGCTCTTTTATCTCCGAAGGGTTTCGTTCTATGACCGAGATTAAAGATGGAAGCGAAAAGTTCGATGCAGATATGAAATATGGAGATAAAGAGTGGAAAGGAACACTGGTGCGCCCTCTCAAAGACTCCTACCTGAATCTAAAAGGGGCTTTTCCTGTAGCTTTCGCTGCATGGGATGGAGCCAGGCTCAACAGGGATGGGCAGAAAATGCTCTCCGGCTGGATACCTGTAAAGCTCGTGAGTCAAAATGGCGGTGAGAAGCTTGTCTCCTCTTTGACGGCACCGGTAAAAGGTGATGCCAAGCACGGTAAGGAGCTTATAGAGCAGAATGGTTGTACCGGCTGCCACCACATAAGCGGTTTGAGCCCCAAAAGTTATATGGCTCCCGGTCTTGACAATGTAGGAGGCTACTCGACTGCAGCATATCTGCGAGAGTCGCTTGTAGATCCCAGTGCGGTAGTGGTTCCCGGATACAACAGAAATGCCCACCCCAATACGCCGTGGTACAATGTAGTGGATGGCAAACGCCAATCTGCAATGCCTCCATATCCGTTGGACGATAAGAGCCTTGACGATATGGTAGCCTACCTCAAAACCCTCAAATCGGAGGTGAAGTGATGAAAAAACTGGTAATGTTGGCCCTTTCTGCGCTTTTTGCGACTGCGCTTTTTGCAAGTAGTGAAGAGATAGAGAAAAAAGGATTTTTGACCACAAAGTGGTGTGCTGAAAACGATATGTTCAAAGATTGTCGCCTTGAGACAGCCGTTTGCGGTTTTGAAGGCTGCTTTAAAACATGGCAGTTTGGAGACCCTATAAAAGAGCAACTGGTGCTTTATGTCCATGATGACGGGAAATATTACAAAGTGGATTTGGGAAAACTGCATAGAAGCGAGCTGGATGAAGCTATAAATAGAAACGAAGTTACTATCATAGGCTCCTATGACGAAAAGAACAATATAATTCACACAAGAGAGTTCAAAGCTCCACCACCGCCAAAGAAGTCTTTCTTCAAAGGTTGTCTATAGCCCACAACCGCCCTTCGGGGCGGCTTTAATTTGAATGAGGTATTGAACGGTCGGTTTTGTATTGGGAAATTAATCGTTGAATGCCATCTCTTTTGCTATCATATACCAAACCTACAAAATAACTACAGGAATTTTAATGGACGAAAGAACTAGGCTCTATATCTACGCATTTTTGTCGCGTGTCTTTACCGAAGAGCTCGACGATAAAGCGCTTGATGATTTGGCCAAAAACAGAGAGTTGCTTGCAACTATCGGCGAAGAGACGCTTGAGTGGTTCGACAAAGTGAGCTTGGATAAGATAAAAGAGGAGTTGAATATCGACTACAACTCCCTTTTCATTATGCACAACCACCCTATAGAGTCATCGGTAATGGACAGCAAAAACGAGATACTTGTAGGGTTGCAGAATCCTGTCATGCAGTTTTACTTCAGCCACGGTTATGAAATAAATCTCGATAGCTCCAAGCTGTATGTACCTGACCATGCCGGCATAGAGTTTGGATTCATGCAGAGTCTGATAAGCCAGAAAGATCGTAAAACACAGGCAGAGTTTCTCCATAAACATCTTGTGCGCTGGATAGTTCCCTTTCTAATTGCAGTAAAACCTATGGCGCAAACACCGCTATATAGAGATATATGCGACTTTACCGTTGAGTTTCTCCTTTCGGACTACTCAATGCTTGTCAAAGAGACGGGGGAGATAGATGCGCAATGAAGCGATGAAAGATGCAGATCTTTTCAAATTCGATTACTTCAAGTGCCTTCGAAGCGACTATGCGAAAAATGAGTGTTCGATCTGCATTGATATATGTCCCGAAAACGCCATGGTTTTCGACAGGAGCAGGCTAACGCTCGATGCAGATGCCTGCACCGCATGTGCCGCTTGTGTAGGAGGCTGTCCCACCGAGGCGCTCGTGAGTGAAACGTTCGATCCGAACAGGTTCGTGCTGGAGTTTTGCTCGCAAGAAAAAAAGAGTCTTTCATGCAAAGAGAACCTTCCGTGCCTTGGGGCACTTTCGGTGGAGCATCTTGCAGCTATGGTGCTAAGAAAAGATAGCGAAGTGCTCTGTGATCTCTCTTTCTGCAGCGACTGCCATGTAAACAGGGATGGCACCGTTTTAAAGAGCATAGAGGCTACGATAGATGAAGCCAACGCTTTCCTTGAAGTTTGCGGTCTGCAGAAGAGGGTGCAGACCGTTTGCGAACTCTCTGAAGATGAGCCTGACAGCGGGCGCAGAAACCTCTTCAAAAAGCTTGCAAGTGTGGCCAGAGAGGTTAACGAAGATGTGACGATGAGCGAACTTGCAAGAGGCGATGACGAGAGGGAGCCGCTAAAGAGGATAATCCTTAAAAATTCGCTCAAAATGTCCGCTCAAAAGATAAGACCGGACATACCGTTCAAGAAGCCTTTCACTTTTGCTGTAGGCAAAAAGATCGACGAGTCAAACTGCACCAACTGCCAGGAGTGTGCGATGTTTTGCCCTACGGGCGCACTCTCGATACTGCGTGATAATACAGGCATAGTCTTTCAGGTAGGAAAGTGCATAGCCTGCTCCATCTGCAACGACGTCTGCAAACCGGGCTCCATAACCACCGATGCGACATTCGACATTATGGATTTCGCATTCGACAGAATGGAGCTGCTCGTTAAGCACACTCTTGAGATATGCACAGAGTGCAAAGTAGCCTTTCCCTACAGAGGAGGCGACAAGATATGCGACCGCTGCAAAGATTTCAAAGAGAACTTCTCCGATATATTTACGATGGCAAAGGATATGTAGGATTCTGATATTTTGTCATGCGTACGGTAAATAGAGTCTTTGTATACGGCACCCTTAGAAGTGACGCTAAAAACAGTATGCATTCGGCGTTGGCGAAATATTCCAAGTTTGAGGCCAAAGGCTATGTATATGGCACCCTTTACGATGTGGGAGGTTATCCGGCAATAGTTCTGGATAGTGTTCGTTCCAAGGTTTATGGGGAAGTTTATATTGTATATGATATGGATAGAGTGTTTGGACTGCTTGATGAGTATGAGGAGTGCAGCAGCGGCTTTGCAAAACCGCATGAGTATAGAAGAGTCCAAGCTGAGGTATTTTTGGATTCAGGCAAAAGAGTCGAATCGTGGATATATGAGTACAATCTCCCTCCAAAAGGTTTGAAGCCGATTTGCGAGGGAGACTATATGGAGTATTTAAAAAGTCGCAAGAGGTGAAAAGTCCGCTACTTTTTACCCCTGTACGCCTCGGCCATCTCCAGAGCCTTTTTCCAAGCCTTCTCTCCGAGTCTTTTCGCTTCGCTGGTCAGCTGCTCTTTAAGCTCCGCTCCTTTTACGACCGCCTCTTTCGCAAGGCTGGCGAGTCTCTTTTTCGCTACCTCTATCGTCTCAGTGCTGATGCGTTTAAGTTCTGCGAACTGATCTCCCAAAACGTCCGAACACTCCATAAGAACTTCACGTACGAAGGGTGAGTTTTTCGAAGCTACGTCGTCTATGATCTCTTTGTAGAGCTCGTCGCTTCGTGACAGCATCTTTATGAGCTCCTCCCAGTTGGCTATCTGAGCCGTCTTTATCTCTTCGGGCGTGAAGTCCATCTGCTTTTTCAGCTGTTTTATTATGGCGATGAGGGCGTCGTTTATGCCGTATATGGTGCCGTGAACAAGCTCCTTGGCCCTGTTTGGAGTCGCCTCGGCAAGCTCTGACGCTTTCATCAGAATGGTCGTGAGAATCGCCCTTATACGTGCGGCACTCAAAAGCCCTTCGCCAAGCGCTTTTTGAGCTATGTGTCTTGTAACTTCTCTAACGTCGCTCTCGACATCTTCGGACTCTTCGAGTGCCGTTACCAGTGCCGCTTCCGTAGTTTCGTTCAGGATGCCCAGCCCCTCTACGTGTTCGAGCTCCGTATTTTCAAGTGCTTCCATCCATACTTTCTGCTCCTTTTCAGGCACTCTCTGGGCTACTCTCTCTATGCCTGAGAAGATTTCGCGAAGGTTTCGCTGCATCTCCTCCTCTTCCGTGGCGAGATGCCTCTGAAGGCGGTCTATTTCGACTATAAGACGCTCTATCTCCTTCTCCTTCGGGTGCTGAAGAGAGTCTATCAACTTTTCGAAGGCAAACTGCAGTATCTCCTCCTCTGCTTTTCCAAGAGCGGTTAGCTCTTCATACAAAGAGTCGGCCACGCTCTCTCCAATGGTTTGAGGCGACATGCCGGCATGGAGGTGAACGGCCGCTTCGATAGCTTTTTCGATACCCTCTTTCAGCGCATTGCTCTCGTTTTTACCCTCTTTCAGCGCCTTTTCGTAGTAAGCTTTTATCTCAAGTTCCATGCTCTCTCTTTCTTTTTTTATAAAACCATTTTCAGGTCGTCATGTTTTTTCAGCTGCCTGAAGATCTCGGTTCGGTCATCTTCGTTGTGAACGAGCGTGCATAGCTCGTAACTGTGATAGCTCCCCTTGTTGGAGGTTTTGGAGAATTTAAGAGTGTGAGGCCGCTCGCCCATAACGGACTTTACGGCATCTTCGATCTCCTTTTTCTCTTCGCCTATAACTTTGTATTTCCACTCGCAAGGATATTTTATCTCCACTTTTTTGTCACTCTCGTTTATAACTACCACTTTTGCCTCCCTCTTTGGATTCGAGCCTGATGTTTTGAATCTCCATCCCCTTGTCTATCGCCTTGAGCATGTCGTATATCGTCAAAAGACCTACGCTAACCCCCGTCAGCGCCTCCATTTCGACGCCTGTTTTGCCGGTGAGCCTGGCGGTTACGGTGAGTTTGAAGCCCGGCAGCTCGGGAAGCTCCTCTATGTCGCAATCTATGCCGCTTAGAAGCAGCGGATGGCACATAGGTATAAGCTCAGGCGTCTTTTTGGTTCCCATGATGGCTGCTACAACCGCCGTCTGTAGAACCGGCCCCTTTTTGGCTCTGTTGCTCACGACCGCCTCGAAGGCCTCTTTGCTCATAGAGATGATACCGCTTGCTACGGCGACTCTTTTTGTGGGGTTTTTCTCTCCCACGTCGACCATCTTAGGGCGGTCTTTGTCGTCCAGGTGGGTAAGATTCACATCGGCTCCTGCTTTTTCTCTCTATTTTAGCATATTGAACCCTCTGAAAAATTGATAATGAACGAAAGCTTGAATGTTTGAGATAGAAAACTTCCGCTAAAAAATTGCGCTTGCTTAGCTATTTTTAGGAAGTTTTTTAGTGTTTGCGAAGCAACAAACTTTACTTGCTTGAGTGAATTTTCCAATTTTTTAGAGCATTATAAAATTAGGAGCGGAAGAATATGGCGAAAAATCTTTTTAATGTGACGGTTTAATAAAAATATAATTGACTTTTATCGTCATCATAGTGTAAGATTATGAAAAAGATTTAGGAGGCTTATTGACTTACGCTTATTTGCGACAGGCACCGGGAAGCAAAAGTCTGGTTTCCCAACAGGAGTCCGTTGTGGGGTACGCCCTGGCCAACGGACTGGAGATAGATAAAGAGGTGGTGGAACACTCCGGCAGAAACAGGCCTATAGAGGAGCGAAAGCAGTTCGAAGAGTTCTTACACTCGTTGAGTGAAGGTGACGATCTCATAGTCGATGAGGTCTGGACCCTGAGCAGCAGAGTCGATGAACTGGTAAAGATAATAGGGTGCACCATAAGCCGTAAAATAAATCTCTATGTGGCCGACCAAGAGGTTCTGATAGTTAAAGAGACGCCTGTTGGGAGGGTGATTCCGCTCATAAACGAGCTGCGTGAGAGCAGCGAAAAGAGAATAGGCGGGGTAGGAAGGCCGAAAGGGAGCAAATCTCACTCGAAGTTCGATTCGCTTCAGCCCGAAATTCTAAAAGGTTTAAGAGAGGGCAAGAGCGTGAGCGCTATCGCCAGAGAGCTCGGGGTTAGCAGAAGTTCGCTGAAAGATTACATTGCTTCAAGAGATCTGAAAACCCTCTCGCAAAACAGGTTTATGGAGATAGGGAAGCCCATAGAAGGATCTTCCGATATGGAGGATAAACTTCTTATCTGCCCGTTTGACAACGATATGAAAATAGCCAACGAAAAAGGAGTAAAGTGATGCAATCTGCAGCGGGTGCTACGGCACCTAAAAAAAAGAACCGAGCCAAAGAGTACCTAAAAAACTGGGTACCGTATCGCTACAAGCGGTACTGGCTATTTGGGATAGTTACGGTAGTGGCGTTGGTGCTGCCGTTTATAAAGATAAACGGTAACCACTTCTTTT
>JALSPH010000251.1 GCA_026986055.1 Campylobacterales bacterium | reverse complement strand
CGAGAAACTACGATGCGGGCAACTTTCCCGCCGATTTGTACCTTGAAGGAAGCGACCAGCATAGAGGGTGGTTTCAAAGCTCTCTTCTTCTTGGGTGTGCCGTAGAGCACGAAGCCCCTTACAAGGCGATTCTCACCCACGGTTTCACGGTTGACGAAAAGGGTGAGAAGATGTCCAAATCAAAAGGCAATGTCGTAGCGCCCGACGAGGTTTCCAAAAAGTATGGAAGCGAGATCTTGAGGTTATGGGTCGCTATGAGCGAGTACAAGAGCGACCTTAAGATAAGCGACTCGATACTCAAACAGGTCTCGGAAAACTATAGAAAGATAAGAAACACCTTCCGCTTTCTGCTTGCAAATGTCGAAGATCTTGAAGAGTTGATAGAGCCTGAAAAGATGGGGGAGCTCGACAGATGGATAGTGGCCAAGGCTGCCGAAGTTTTCGCCTCCATCAGAGAGTCGTTCGACGCTTACGACTACTCAAGAGGCTTCCATACGTTGAACAACTTTTTAACCAACGAACTAAGCGGAATATATCTTGATATAACGAAAGATAGGCTCTACTGCGAAGAGAAAGAGAGTATCGAAAGAAGAAGCAGCCAAAGCGCTATGGCGATGATTGCCCGCAGCCTGATACCGCTTGTGGCTCCCGTACTCACTTACACTTGTGACGAGCTTGTAGAGTATGCACCGGCCGTTATCAAGGGGGATGCCGAAGATATATTCGATATGGTCTATAGGGAGCTTCCAAAGCCGGAGAGTCGGCTTGACGAGGAGTATATGAGTGCGGCCAGGGAGGCCTTTTTCGAGATAGTGGACAAGCTTAAAAAAGAGGGAGAGATCAAACAGACGCTTGAGCTTGCCATAGCGACCGATAGCGAAAAGCTCTCTCTTTTGAGCAAAAAAGATGCCGAAGACTGGTTTGTAGTAAGTGAAATCGCCACTATCGGCGAAGGGGAAGTTTTGGGAGAGTTCGAAGTAGGCGGCGACAGGTTTGCGATTTTAAGGGCTAGCGGATACAAATGCCCAAGATGTTGGCGCTTTGCGGCAGAGAAAGAGGATGGTTTGTGCGACAGGTGTGCGAGGGTTTTGAATGTTTGATCTGGCCAAGCCCGTAACCTGGCCCGTCATAGTGGAGACCGTCGCTCTTATATTTGTAGCGATAGGTGTCGGCATAGCTTTGCTTAAGATGAAGAAAAGGAGAGAAGGTTGATAACGCTTAAAGAGGCTCTAAAGCTGCCTGCCGAGGAGGTCGCGGCGCTGCGTGAGGATTTAAAAAGCAGAATAGATGAGAAAAAGGAGATCAACGCCTACATCTCGCTCGATGAGAGGGGAGAGGGGGTTCCTCTTCTCATAAAGGACAACATTCAGGTAAAGGGGTGGAACGTAACCGCAGCGAGCAACATTTTGCAAGGGTATGTAGCCCCTTACGATGCGACGGTTATAGAGAAGATAGAGTCGGCAGGACTTTCACCTTTCGGTCGAGCCAATATGGACGAGTTTGCCATGGGAAGCTCTACGGAGAGCAGTTTTTACGGAAA
>JALSPH010000250.1 GCA_026986055.1 Campylobacterales bacterium | reverse complement strand
AAACCAAACGCCGGCTCAGGTTTCAGGTGCATCTCATGTGGCCTGATTTACAATAAAATCCTAACTCTTGGATTGGTACACTTTTTTGGGGCAGGTCAGTTTTTAGAGATTTTGCAGGCGTCCGCAGGCAAATCGCACTTGTTTGGCGATCTCTCTGCCGCCACTCCAAAAATATAAAACTTTTATTTTAGTCAAGGAGATGACCCATATCGGCACTACTGTTCAATATCCACCGGAACGAAAAGCTGTGGGTTGTGCGACAGTTTGAAGAAGAGTTTCTCGGCATCTGCACTGAAATATGAGAGGAGTCTGCTCTGCAGAATCTTCCTGGTAAAGGGCAGAACCTGAAGATATCCTCTCTCTCCGGCAAGCTCCCTTATCGGATTTTTCTTCTCCTGTCTAACCTCCAGGTTTTTGGAAAAGATGTGAGAGAGATTTTCGTAATGGTTCAGTATGAAGCTCTTCTTTTCGAACTCACCGTCAGGATCGTAATCAAGAAGCTCGATATCGAGATCGAGCTGAGAAGCGACATCGAATACGGTAGCTGAAATGAACTCCATGCTCCTCTCTTCGGAAAGAACGACCACCACTTTTTCTAAAGAACTCATAGGATAATCGCTGATTTGAAGCAGAGGTTTTCTAAGCGAATAGAAAATCTCTCTGAACTCGCTCTCCATAAAAAGATCTCTCCCGCATATAAGAAGCCCCACGTTATGGTTCTGCATATCTTCCGCTATGAGCTCCGACGCCTCCTTGCCGCGGTAGTCTATGTAACAGCTTACAAGTTCGCTGTCTCTCTCCATATTTTTGATCTCTTCAAGCAGCTCTATATCGGTAGGATTTGCAACTCTTATAACAAGTCTTCTATCTTTGAATCTTCTGTGCAGATACCTCACCTGCTCCAGGCACGAAGCTATGCAGTCGTGCTTCTCTTTTATCATATCGAGATATAGGTACAGATTTTCGCCAAAAGGGGCCGGAAACTGGCCGAGCTGCTGTTTTATAGCTTTGAAGACCGACTCCAGAACCGAAGGTTTTCCTACCAAAAGAAGTAGATCGTTCGGTTTAATCATAAGCGAGGGTTTGGGAAGAACAAGCTTGTTCGAACGATAGAGAGCTACGATTCTCCACTGATTCTGCTCTATAGTCCCTATATGGCGATATACGTAAGCGCTGCCAAAAGGTACCAGCACCTCCATAATTTCACCCTGCCCAAGGCCTACGTTTTGAGCAATAACCGGAACGTTTGGAAGAAAATCGTACATTCTGCTGGCCAAAAGCTCGTTGGCATTGACGTTTATCAGGTTTTCATCATCGAACTCTATATCCCAGCGGTTGAAAAAGGTCACTCGCGCAAATGGCCTGTCTCGACGAATGTTCTGGTATGCACCCTCCGCATCCATCCTGTTTTTCATGATGATGAATATATCGTCATACTCTCTTTTAAGCAGCATAGAGAGCTTTATGTAGCTTGTCGGATCGAACTGGTATGTTACTATATTTGAGGGTAGTCTCTTGGGTAAAATTGTACGGTCGAGTGCCACGACTGTATACTCGTTTGTACGAATGAAAGTTTCGCTGATACGGTGTAGAAAATGTTTTGCTACAATTCCATCAGCGAGAATCAATATCTGTTTCATGCACTCTCCCACAATTTAAAAAAAATATTATATCTAAAATCAGGATTTTTCAATGACTTTCAAGATCGATGCAACCGACGACAACGCAAGAGCCTGTACGATAGAGACGGCCCACTCCAAAATAGTGACACCCGTTTTTATGCCGGTCGGCACAAGTGCTACCGTCAAAGCTCTCGATACTTTCGATATGAGAGAGCACCTCGATACAAAAATAATTCTGGCGAACACCTATCACCTCTATCTGCGTCCGGGGGAAAAGGTAGTAGAGGAGCTTGGAAAGCTTCACGGTTTCACCGGATATGACCGCTCCTTTTTGACCGATAGCGGCGGATTTCAGGCATTCAGCCTAAGCGACATCAGCGTAGCCGACGATAACGGTATACTCTTTAGAAGCCATATAGACGGCTCCAAACACTACTTCACACCGTCCAAAGTACTAGATATCCAGTACAGTCTAGGAAGCGACATAATGATGATTCTGGATGACCTTGTTGCCCTTCCTGCCACAAAAGAGAGGCTCAAACTATCCGTTGCAAGAACTACGAAATGGGCCAAAGAGTCGATAGCCTACCACAGATTCAAACAGTCGACCGGAACCGGAATCGACCAAAACATTTTCGCAATCATCCAGGGAGGTGTCGACAAAGAGTTCAGGAAAATCTCCGCACAATCTCTTTGTGAGTTGGATTTTGACGGTTTCGCCATAGGTGGACTCAGCGTAGGGGAAGAGAACTCTTTGATGTACGAAACCGTCGAATATACGACTCCTTTCATGCCGGTTGAAAAACCGCGCTACCTGATGGGTGTGGGAACGCCCGAGGATCTTGTCGAAAATATCGAGAGGGGTGTCGATATGTTCGATTGCGTCATGCCCACCAGGAATGCCAGAAACGGAACTCTTTTTACCACTTTCGGAAAAGTGAATATCAAGGCCGCCCGCTACAAAACAGACCAGAATCCGATAGATCCTGCATGCAGCTGCTACACCTGCCGCCGCTACAGCAGAGCATATCTTTGCCATCTATACAGAGCCAAAGAGCTGACCTACTTCCGCCTGGCATCCATGCACAATCTCCACTACTATCTTACCCTGATGTCGCAGGCGAGAGAGGCTATAATGAAAGGTGAATACTCCCTTTTCAAGAAGGAGTTCTACTCCAAAAGAGTTTAGATGTAAAATAGAAGTTTTCATTAACTAACAATATCTTACAATACAACATACATCTTACAACCCAATATAAAGGAGTGCAGATGAAGATAAGCAAGAGCGAACTACTCTTCATTATAGTCGCACTCTTCGTCGGACTCCATTTCTTCAACCAGTACAAGCTGGACAACCATACGACAACTTCCGATGAAAACATAGCAGAACTCTTTTACGACACCCAAAACCCTCCCGTCATCGTAGCGTTCGGTGACAGCCTCACTTACGGAACCGGCGCGAGGGAAGACGGGATAGACAGAAGCTATCCGGCCCAACTCTCCAAACTGCTCGGAGTAGATGTAATAAACGAAGGTGTACCGGGTGAAATGGCTAGTAGAGCCCAAAAGAGGTTCGAATCGGTTTTGAAAAAGTATAATCCGGATATAGTAATTTTATGTGAAGGCGGTAACGATATTCTGCGCTCTAGAAAACATGATCTTATAAAAAATGATCTAAAAAAAATGGTAGAGAGTGCCAAAAGTGCCGGAGCGAAAGTTATTTTGCTGGGAGTACCCGAACCGCAGCAGTTTTTTCTTCGTGATGCGAAACTCTACCGTGACGTGGCGAACGAAACAGGTGTTCTCTACCTTGAAGATATAATCTCAGACGTACTCTCCGATGGCTCTCTAAGAAAAGATCAGATACACCCAAACGCGAAAGGTTACGCTATAATCGCACAAAAAATAGATAAAGCGATAAGGGGCGGTTTATGAAGCTTGGAGTCAATATAGACCATATTGCGGTACTTAGAGAAGCGAGAAAAATCAACGACCCAGACCCGATTGAGGCTCTTGGCATACTGAAACGTTCCGGAGCCGACCAGGTAACGATACACCTGCGTGAAGATAGAAGACATATAAACGACGCCGATGCGGAAAAAATTATAAAGATGAGCCAACTTCCGGTGAATCTGGAGTGCTCCACCGATAGCGACATTATAGATATCGTCTGCCGTTTAAAACCTCACAGGGCGACTCTGGTGCCTGAAAAAAGGGAAGAGGTAACGACCGAAGGGGGACTTGATATTATTACATATGAAGAGCGGGTAATAGAAGCCATAGAGAGGCTGCAGGCCTATGAAATAGAGGTTTCTCTCTTTATAGACCCCGATTTGGAGATTATTACAAGATCGGACGCTTTGAATGTGGAGTGGGTAGAACTCCATACGGGAAGTTTCGCAAACATCTACGCCATGCTATACCTCGGACTTGCAAACTCGCACCACTCGATAGAAGAGCTCGAACTCTCCCGCCATACCCTTAGAACCAAACTCGAAGAGTCTCTTGTTGCGCTCAAAAGCGGAGCAGATCTTGCTGCTTCCATGGGGTTGAAGGTTGCCGCAGGACACGGTCTAAACTACCAAAATGTATCTGAAATCCTTAAAATCGAAGCCATCGAGGAGCTGAACATCGGCCAAAGCATTGTTGCAAGAAGCGTTTTTACGGGGCTTGAGAGTGCTATCAAAGAGATGAAGGCACTTTTGAATTGAAACCTAAAATTGCCGTAAGTATCGGTGATCCAAACGGCATAGGGCCGCAGATCGCTCTGAAAGCTCACAATGAAATAGAAAAAATATGCAAGCCGCTCTATTTTGCGGGTTACGACCTTTTAAAAGATGCAGCGGCGAGACTTGGTGTCGAAATTTGCAAAAATCTTGAGCACTCATCACCTTCGACGTCACCATCCATAAGGCCCGGAGTCGTGACTTCCGAGGCCGGTGCATACAGCTTTGCATCTTTTAAGAAAGCCGTCGATTCAGTCATTGACGGCGAATGCGATGCCGTCGTCACGCTTCCTATCAACAAAGAGGCGTGGAAGTTAGCCGGTTTGAAATATAAAGGTCATACCGATTTTTTGAGAGACTATTTCAAAAAAGAGGCGATAATGATGCTCGGATGCGAAAAGTTGTACGTGGCTCTCTTTACCGAGCATATTCCTCTAAAAAAGGTGCATGAAAAGATAGAGAGAAAGGCTCTTGTGAGATTTCTTCTCGATATGCAGAAAGAGACGGATGCTCAAAAGATTGGAGTTTTGGGACTCAATCCCCATGCGGGCGACCATGGCGTATTGGGTGATGAGGAGAGAGTTATCGAAGAAGCTATAGAGGAGTCGAATCACTCCGTCGGCAAAAAAATCTTTTACGGCCCGCTTGTTCCGGACACGGCTTTTTCACCGAAAATGCGTGACTCCTTCAGATACTATGCGGCTATGTATCACGACCAGGGACTCGCTCCGCTAAAAGCACTCTATTTCGACGAAAGCATAAACATCTCTTTGAACCTTCCTATCATCCGAACCTCCGTAGACCATGGAACGGCTTACGACATAGCCTACCTACCCGGACGCGAACCTTCGCTAAAAAGCTACATAGAGGCGGTCAAAGCGGCAGTTTCGCTCATACGAAAAAGACTTCAGCGCTCGTAAATTCCCATCATTCCGGCTCCCTCTATAACGCTCCCTTCGATAAGTGAAAGAAGCTCATGTTTGCTCAAACCGGCATCTGCTTCCAAAGTAGAATCGAGAGCATAGAGTTTGAACATGTAGCGGTGTGCACCGGAGGGAGGACATGGGCCGCCGTAGCCGATGTTTCCGAAACTGTTTACCCCCTGTTTGATCCCCCCTTCAAGATATGGCTCCGGTGGCAATCCTTCAGGAAGTCCACTCAAGCCGGCGGGAATATTGTAGATGACCCAATGCACGAAAACTCCCGCAGGTGCATCGGGATCGTCCATCACCAAAGCGAGAGTTTTTGCCCCTGACGGAACATCTTCAAATATCAGAGGGACCGATATATCCTCCCCATCGCATGTATACCTTACAGGTATCAAGCCTCCATTTTCGAATGCCGGACTTGAAATTTTCATACTACACCTCCTTCGAAGGTTTCTCTCCTACGCGGTTCTGGCTGCCGGATTGGCCAAAAGACGGTTCAACGGAATCTTCTTGCCCGTCTCTTCGTCTTTGCCATACTTGCCTTCCGCGATTTTTTTGAGTGCATCGTCGACATCTTTGAGTTCAGCCGTAAGAATTCTCAAGAGCTCTTTGTCTCTGTCGTTTTCTATCTTCAGCTCCGCCAAATCCTCTATATCGTCTATCTCATCTTCCGCTACTATAGCGGCAAGCTCATCGTTTATCTCACCTATATTTTTCAGAATCCTTTCACGCTCTTTTTCAAGTCTCTCTTTGAAATACTCAAGATTGAGATATGACATCGGGTTCTCCTTCTTTCGCTTTATGGTGGTGCGGTAATAAATTATAGCACTTTTAGCTTCTTTAGAGTAATGTAACAACTGATGTTACGTACTCAAACGTCCCGTCTGAAAAAAATGGAGTGCAAAAATGTATCTATACATATCAGAGTCTGTCTCACCGGGACACCCGGACAAATGTGCAGACATCATAGCCGATACCATAGTCGACCGTCTCCTGGAGCTGGACAGCAACGCAAAAGTGGCGACGGAGGTTTTCATAACCGGCAAACATATCGTTGCATCGGGGCTGGCAAAAAAGGCTCTGGTTGAGCTTGCCTACATCATAGGAAATCCAAAGCCTATAAACGTAACTATAAATAGATTCGATATGGCCAAAGGAAGCCTCGGTGATGAAGAGCTCTCCAAAATAGTATCGGAAAAGTTCTCTTTGACACCTCTATGGATAAAAGAGAAGTTCGGTCTCGATAAACCGTCCGAAGATACCTTTTTGTATGCGGACATTGCAGCCAGAGGACAGGTAGGTTACCCCGACTACCCGTGGGAGAGGCTTGACGAACTGGAGTTTTTCAAAGCGCTACTCTAACTCCAAACCCCTTCGAGCCTATAACCGCACTCTGGGCAGATACCATCTTCCGCAAGATGGTTGACGACATACTGCCCTATCGTTCCGCGCCTTTCTATGACCGTTGTACCGCATGAAGGGCAATATGTAGACTCATGTTTGGCATCGTCTATATTTCCTACATAAACATACTTGAGCCCCTCCTCTTTACCTATCTCATAAGCTCTTTTCAGTGTCGATGCGGGTGTAGGAGAGACGTCCGTCATCTTGTACATAGGGTAGAAAGCGCTTATATGCCACGGCATAGAAGGGTCCAAATCTGCCTGAAACTTCGCAATGTTTCGTATCTCTTCTTCCGAATCGTTATGTCCGGGAATCTATAGTGACCCCCAGCCCGACTGCACAATGTATAATACATAAAGAAGTGAAATAAGAGGAGCAGAAAGATGGGAGAGACACCAACAGAGATCAAAAGAATGACGGCCAAGAGGAAAGCAGAAATC
>JALSPH010000249.1 GCA_026986055.1 Campylobacterales bacterium | reverse complement strand
CAACGTCAAGCTCGACATCTCCGTAACCATTCTGGCCGAGTGTAAAAGAGCCGTAAAAAGATCTGGTATGAGAGAGGGGGACCTTCTGGCCTATACCGGAAAGCTTGGGGGCTCTTTGAAAGATTTGAAGCGTCTTTCAAAAGGCCGGAAGGTAAGCGAAAGTTCCCGCTTCATAACGCCGGTTTTAAGAGAGAGTTTCTTTTACGAAGCGGCCCCTTTTGTAAGCTGTGCCATGGATATTTCGGACGGGCTCTTCAGCGATCTTGAAAAGCTTAACCGCGTCAACAGACTCGGTTTTGACTTCTTTTGGGATATTCCCAAAGAGGTTGGTTGCAGCGGTGAGGAGTTCGAGATGCTGTTCGCTTTCGACCCACGCTTTGAAAAAAGGATTCTCAATATCGCAAAAAAGAGCCGTACCCCTCTTACGATATTTGCAAGAGCGGTACGTAGGCCGTATAGAAACATTTGCAAACCAAACCACTTTTAAATCAAGGAATTAAATGAAGTTAGACAGACTCTACCCGCTATCTCATGCACCCATAAACTTCTATTTCAGGCAGACGCCTGCCGACTTCGTCGTTACCGAGATACCCCTTTACGAATTTGCAGGCGAAGGGGAGCACCTGGTTTTGAAAGTGAGAAAAAAGGGGCTCACTACATGGCAGATGCTCGACATTTTAAGCAGTCACCTCGGTATCAAAACAAGAGAGATCGGATATGCCGGGCTCAAAGATAAGGATGCCATGACGATTCAATATATCTCTTTTCACAAAAAGTATGAAGATAGAGTCGAGAGTTTTTCACACGAGAAGATCAAAATCCTGGAAAAAACATACCATACGAACAAACTTCGAATAGGCCATCTAAAGGGAAACCGCTTTTTCATACGTCTGAAGAAGGTGAATCCTACCGATGCGAAAAAGATAGAGTCGCTTCTTGAGTGGATAGATAGAAACGGAATACCGAACTATTTTGGGTACCAACGGTTTGGAAGAGAAGGGGACAACTTCAAAACGGCTCTTGAAGTTATAAAAGGCGAAAGAAAAATGAGAGATAGAAAAAAGAGAGATTTTCTCATGAGTGCCTACCAGTCCCATCTTTTCAACCTGTGGCTCTGCAAGAGGGTCGAAATCTCCCGCCTCTTCGAAGCTTTGAAACCAAAAGAGTTGACGAAGCTCTTCGTCTGGAACGATGAAGTCGTAAAAACGGTAGCAAAAGAGCCCCACTTCTTCAAACTGCTTCCCGGCGATATGGTAAGCCACTATCCACACGGAAAACTTTTCATCGTAGATGATCTGAAAGAGGAGTCAAAGAGGTTCAATGAGCGACAAACAAGCCCCACGGGTGCACTGCCCGGAAAGAGGCAGGTCAACTCAAGCGGTATTGCGTGGGAGATAGAGAAGGATTTCATCGAAGAGATCCCTGCACAGGGGGGGCGCCGATATGCTTGGATTTGGCCCGAAGAGATCGAAGGGCAATACAAAGATAAAGAGGCGCACTTCGAGCTTCACTTCACTCTTCCAAAAGGCTCTTACGCTACGGTAATGCTCGAAATGATCGCCAACAAGCCCCTGAGAGAGGAGGTGTAGAGTGAAAGGTAGAGTAGATCAAAGAGCTTCTTGGTTGATATCCTCCAGCAGGCGGGCGACGAAACGACTCATCCGCTCACCGTAGTCACTGTTGAATATCTCGGTGTATCTTCTTTTTATGATACTCAAATCTTCTACGAACTGGTCGAACTCCTCATCTTCGTACATCTCTGTAACCTCGAAGTGCAGTTCTATCTCCTCTTGCAGGTCATCCATGAAATCTTTGAAAAAAGAGAACTCTTCAGGATACTTGCTTGCAAGCAGATCGGTATGCTCTTTAAAGGGTAGCGACGTCTCTCCAAAATAGGGATCGAGGTCTATCATATTCTCAAAACCGTTCTTCTCTATCTCTTTTAGAAGCGTATCGAGTGCGACAAAAGCTTTAAGATCCTCGTCGTCAGGGTTTTTGAGTGCATTTTTCGCCGCTTCTTTATACTTTCTTTGATATTCACTGCTTACTCTTATCATCTTTCTACACCTATTAGAAAACTACTTTGCAACCGAACTCTTCATCCAAAAGTAGAGTCACATCTCTTCTGGACCCATTCAAACCCTTTATACTAACACGGGTTTGGCCGCTCTTAAGCAGCTCGATCGCCTTCTGTTTGGTCACCATTTTACCTCCAAAACGCTTAATCGAATTTTTGAATATGGCAAACTCACACCCCTCTCTCCATTTCGAGCAGCAAAAGCTGAGCATAGACTCCACCACGTCGGCTCCGCAAAGGGGACACTCTCCAAGCGATTCAAGCTCGCTACCGGCGTCAAAATCGATCCATGCGCGCCACTTTCCATCTATCTCTTTCAGCTCGACGCTGAAGATGCGTTCCACTCCGTTTGCGGTTTTGAACTCCATTTTTGCCGCACCTTTCAAGAGTGCACGCATCTGAGCTGCCGTTATGTTGGGGTGGCCGATGGAAGCAAGAGCGTTGAACGAGAGTGTGAAGCTGCACCCATCTTTGTAGCCGTTACATCCGTAGAAACCGCTTCTTGCTACTATCTCGTCACCACACGCCGGACACTTTCCAAGTGAAGATACTCTCTTTTTCATTGCACAATTTTAGCGAATTTTGATATTATTGCTACGCTTTATAAGAGTTAAAAAGGATGGCATATGTTTAAAAAGAGACTCTTCTTAACGTTAGCTGCGGTTTCGGCTCTATTTTTTGCAGGATGCGCCCAGAAACCGCAAGCAAATATACGTTTTGAGCCCTTCAACCCGACTCCCGCCGTATTGCAAAAGAGCGGGACGGTGGTACTGAAAGAGGTTGTAGACAAAAGAGAGAAGAAAAAGGTAGTCGGAGAGATTGTCAAGGGTGGGAAACCGATAACCGTAATTTACAGCGATCAACCGCTCGATAAATGGCTCGCCGATGCTCTGAAAAGATCACTCGAAAACGAAGGGTGCAGAGTCGACACCAAAATAAAAGACGACGAGAGGGTTGCACATATCAGAGTCGAGATAGATTCTATTCGAGCTGTTTTGGACAAAAGCAAGCTTACAGGTGAAAACCTTACGGCCGAGGCGAAAGCGACCCTTTATATAAGTCAGGGCAACTCCAAAGTGACAAAAAAGATAGCCTTTTCGCAAAGTAAATGGGTCCCCCCGTTTGCAGGAAAAGATGAAATTAGAGAGTATCTTCAAGAGACTCTCTCCAATCTCGTGGAAGAGATAAGAGACAATATAGACTGCTACAGATTTTGAAATGGAGTTGAAGCGCAGATCTCTATATCTACTGCTTTGGGGTGTAGCTTTTGGATACATAGAGAGTGCGGTTGTCGTATATTTGAGAGAGATATAATATCCACACGGTTTCTCTTTCCCGCTGGCACCTATGGATGAAAACCTGTTGTTGACGGAAATTTTCAGAGAAGCGGCGACTCTGCTACTGATCTGGTCTACGGCTGCACTTACATTCAAAAGATTTCGCCACAGAGTGGCAGCCTTTTTCATACTTTTTGGCATTTGGGATATCTTCTACTACGTTTTTCTAAAACTTCTGCTCGGGTGGCCGCCATCGCTCTCTACTCTTGACATCCTCTTTCTCATACCCTCACCGTGGGTCGGTCCGGTATGGGCACCCGTAGCGGTATCTGCAGCGATGATCATCTTCTTTTCGCTGCTTCTTTACATAGAGAGAGATACAAAAGAGGTCAACTTTTCCAAACCCTCCCTTTTCGGACTCCTTTTTGCATCTTTTTTATCATACCGGGGCTGGATCTTCATAAAAATGGTATGCCCGGTCCCTTTCCCTCCTACCTATTCTTTGCCGGTTACGCTCTGGGAGTTTTCGTATGCATCCATTTACTTACCGCTGCACGAAAGATACACGATAGTCGGTTATAATACTCCTATGAACAGAAGAGATTTTTTAAACGCAACGGCGGCAGGTTTTGCACTCCTTTGCAGCGAGAGCCCCCTAAAGGCCGATGAAAAAGAGTATGAAAAGCTTTATGAGACTATCTTTGCAGTTCAACGCCACTTCTTCCCAAAAGGGCTTGAAATGCCCGATGCCGACTCGTTCGGGGCATCCGCCTACTTCAAAGATGCGATATGGCACAAGAGTTTCGACCCGGATATTAGGGCTCTTCTGTTTGAGGGGGCACGCAGAGTCGACAGATTGAGCGAAGGGAAATTTCACAGTTTTGCCGAGAGCGAGAGAGAGTCTCTTTTACGAAAATTGGAAGAGGATAGTTTCGGCTCCTACTGGCTGGTTCAGCTTATGAACATCACACTCGAAGCACTCTTTTCAGATCCTATATATGGCGGCAATATAGATATGGCCGGTTGGAAAACTTTCGGCTTGAAGCCGCCTCATCCAAGGCCAAAAGAGAGGTATTGCGGTGTATGATGTCGCCATAATCGGAAGCGGCGCAGCAGGGGGTGCCGTAGCATATACGTTAGCGAGTGCCGGCTTAAAGGTGGTAGTCATAGAGAAGGGGCCATGGATAAAAAGAGATGATTTTACGAAAGATGAGATAGCCTACTGCCGCAGAGAGATCGTAACTCCGAATTTGACGGAGGAGTACCATACTCTCGTTTTTAAAAAAGATGGTAAATGGGTCGAGAAAACGACCTTCGATCTTGGATGGAGCTTCTGGAACGGAAATATCGTAGGAGGCTCCTCAAATCTGATGAGCGGAATGTTTCACAGAATGCATCCGGACGACTTCAGACTTCTTGAAAAGTATGGCCCTATAGATGGTGCCAATATCGTTGATTGGCCCATAACCTACGAAGAGTTGGAGCCATACTACGACCTTGCGGAATCTCTTGTGGGAATCAGCGGGAATTTCAGAGATCACCCATTGGAGCCGCCGCGCAAAAGAAGAGATTTTTTCCAGAGTGCAACGGCCGAAAATCGTTTCGTATCCATATTCGACGAGAAGTGCAAAGAGGCAGGCGCAATACCGCTTGTCACTCCAAGGGCCATACTTTCAAAAAAGAGTGGCGACAGAGATGGTTGCTACTACTCCAACTTCTGTGGAAGCTACGGCTGCTCCAGCGGTGCCAAAGGGAGCTCCAGAGAAGCTTTTGTAGTGCCCGCTCTAAAGAGCGGCAACCTTGCGGTTTTGACAAACATGTTTGTGAAAAAACTCGTCAGAAGTTCAAAAGATAGGGTAGGGTACGCAGAAACGGTAGATGCAAAAAGCGGCATTGAGAAGAGGATAGAGGCTAAAATATTTGTCGTTGCGGCTCAGGCTCACGAGAGTGTAAGGCTGCTTTTCAACTCTGCCGACAAAGAGTCTCCCAACGGTCTTGCCAACTCAAGCGGTGAGCTTGGGAAAAACCTTATATTCTCCGCCGGAGGATGGGGAGAGGGGGATCTGGATGCGATGAGTCTTGGAAAAGAGGAGTTCGATGCCCTTATGGAGCCGGGACTCTTTTTGAACCGATCCATCCTTGACTGGTACACCATAAAAGATGGAAAGAGGAGAGTGAAAGGGGGCCTTGTAGAGTTCATGTTCGGCCACCAGAACTACATACGCAGAGCCGTTTTGAGCAAATATGGAGCGGATGGAAAGCTGCTGTGGGGAAAGGGTCTGCAAAAAAGGCTTCGCTACAGACTCTCGCAAAGCAAACGGATACGTTTCGAAGTATTTAACGACTGGCTTCCTACGGATGAGTGCTTTATAAGTGTCGATCCTAAAAAAAGAGACAGATACGGTATGCCTGTAGGAAAACTTCATATAAACTCCCATCCGCACGATTTGAAGGTGGCGCAGAAAATCGTCTCAAAAGCGAAAGTGGTTCTTGAGAAGCTCGGCGCCAGAAATATCGTTACGGAGGTTAGCGACTCACCCCCTCAAAATCTTATAGCGGGCGGATGCAGATTTGGCGACGACCCCAAAAAGTCGCTACTTAACAGGTACTGCCAGAGCCACGACATTCCAAACCTTTTTGTCGTCGATGCATCTTTCATGCCGACGGGAGGAAGCGTTCCCTACACTTGGACCATATACGCAAACGCCCTTCGGGTAGCCGAGTATATCAAAGGCAAAAAATCACTGCTTACTTAAATAGCAATGATCCTACTCGAATCATATTTGAACCGCACTCTATGGCTAGTTCGAAATCTCTACTCATTCCCATGGAACAGATGGATGCCCCATCTTTTTTCAGCTCCTCGAAAATCGAGTAAGTGGTTTCAAAGCTCCTCTTTATCGTCTCTTCATCGTCAACATGGGCGCCTATGGTCATGACGCCTCTTAGATCGATATTGGGACAGCTCTCTTTGATCTTTTGGTAAGCATCTTTGGCCGCTTCAGGCATAAAGCCGGCTTTGCTCTCCTCTTTTGCACTGTTGATTTGCAAAAGTGTCTCCATGGTTACGCCATGTTCGGCCAATCTCTTCTGCATAGCCTCGGCAAGCTCAAAAGAGTCAAGAGAGTGCATCATAAACGGGTTCGCTCTTATAAGATGGTTTATCTTGTTTTTTTGAAGCCTTCCGATATAGTGCCACTCTATGGGAAGATCGTCGAGCTTTTCGACCCGCTCCGATAGCGCTTGGACTCTGCTTTCTGCAAAGGCTCTCTGGCCCAGGTCGTAAAGAACTCTTATGCTCTCTTCATCGGTATATTTGCTTACCGCGACTATTTTTACTATATGGTGCTCACTGCGCTTTATGCGCGCCTCCTCGACCCTCCAGATCAGACGGTCGAATCTATCTTGCATAACTGCTCTATCCATTTGCGATCCTTGCTATGTCGTTATAGATGGTAAATGCCATCAATGAAAGAAGCAGAACCCACCCTCCCAAAGTAAGTCTATACATTATCTCTTCATTTATCGGCTTTTTGAAAAGCATCTCATAAAGAGTAAAAATAATGTGACCGCCATCTAGTGCGGGAATGGGCAGGAGGTTTAATACTCCCAGGTTCACGGAGATCAGTGCCGTCAGGGCGAAAAGGGCTACAAGTCCATGTTGGCTAGCTTCTGCAGTTACCTGAACTATGGCTATTACGCCGCCCATCTCTTTTGCGGGGACCACTCCCTCGATAAGTTTCTGAACGCTCAAGAGTATAAGTTTGCTGGCTTCAACGGTCTTATGCCAAGCA
>JALSPH010000248.1 GCA_026986055.1 Campylobacterales bacterium | reverse complement strand
GCCACTTAGCTGACACTCACTTCACCCCGAAGGGATCTGTGAGCCGTTCTCGTTCGACTTGCATGTGTTAAGCACGCCGCCAGCGTTCACTCTGAGCCAGGATCAAACTCTCCATAAATGAATTGTTTGTCCTAATTTAGACTTAAATCTCGACTTTTCTAAAAAAAATCGCAAAAATTTAGACTCAAAGGTTGTTACTTATCTCTTGCTCGGTTGTCAAAGATCTCTTCTGACGTCTATATATTTATAGAAGCGTCTCACAAACACTTTTCTGCTCTCAACTCGAGGGCTCGTCGTTTGTGGACGGGAATTATAGCAGAGTGGCACTCAGTTGTCAAGAGGCGGGAAGGGGTTTTTCGAGAAAAATGTAAAAAATCTTTCAAATTGGAAAAATTCGCTCAAGCAAAGCAAGATTCACTGTTTCGTAATAAAGGCAAATTCAACTATCGCCAATTATCAAATTTAAGAGAGTACTACTATGTTTTATGAGATTCTTTGGAGTATCAATCAGAGTTATATGTAGAAGTTTGGGAGCAAACTCTTCAAGCCTTTAGATGTAAAGATTTTTGCTATTTGACAGTGTTTGGCTCCCCTGCAAACGGAAGAAGTGCGCTTCCCCATGTAAGACCGCCGCCGAATGCATCAAGAAGCATCGTATCACCATATTGGAGCCTTCCGCTCTCCCATATTTCATTCATCGCCATAGGTATGGAGGCAGAAGAGGTATTTCCATATTTTCCAACCGTTAGCACAACCTGCTCTTCGGTCAGCTTCAATGCATCTCCAACCGCTTTGATGATTCTGTAGTTGGCCTGATGGGGTATAAAGTGCTTTATCTCTTCAGCACTCATTTCATTATCGTTCAGTATATTTACAACATCGCTGGTCAATGTTCTTACGGCTATTTTGAAGGTTTCGTTACCTTTCATCTTCATCGTACACAGTTTCTCTTCGATGACTTTCTGAGAGCATGGATTTTTAACGCCACAACCCGGAGTCATAAGAAGATCCCCATAGTTGCCGTCGGCTGAAACATGAATATCGGTAATCGCTTCCGACTTTTTCCTGGTTGCACTCACAACAGCCGCACCTGCACCGTCGCCAAAAAGTACGCATGTAGTTCTGTCTGTATAATCTACTATAGCACTAAGCTTTTCGGCACCTATTATCAAAACGTTGTTTTTCATTCCCGACTCTATAAACGCTTTCGCCACGGCCAAAGCGTATATAAAACCGGTACATGCAGCCGAAATATCGAAGGCGGTAACATTTGTCCTGCCAAGCTTGGATGCGATAACACAGGCAGTCGAAGGCATACATAAATAGTCGGGTGATATTGTGGCGCATACGATCATATCGATATCGTTTATCTTCAAACCAGCTCTATGGATTGCCACTTTAGCCGCTTCTACGCCCATGTCGCTGGTCATTTCATCTTCGGCTGCTATACGCCTCTCTTTTATACCTGTCCGCTTTGAAATCCACTCATCCGTCGTATCCACCATAGACTCGAAGTCTTTGTTTGTCATAACCTTTTGGGGAACATAAGCTCCTATAGATTTCAAAGCGGCTCTCATCAATACTTCCCTTTATCCGTTCATAGCCTCGAGACGTTCTCTAATAGCTTTGTTGACATCAGCCTCGACAAATCTTATAGCCTGAAACATAGCGTTCTTTATCGCCTTTGGGTTGCTCTTTCCATGGCTTATGATAGTACACCCTTTTACTCCCAAAAGAGGTGCACCGCCATACTCTGCATAGTCCGTCTGCTTTTTCAGCTTTCTAAAGACTCTTTTCATAAGCAGGGCACCGGCTATTGCGACCGGTGAGTGCTTTATCTCCGATTTGAGATAGTGGCTGATGGTATCGGCGACTCCTTCGCTCGCTTTAAGAAGCACGTTTCCTACGAAGCCGTCGCACACTACGACATCTACCGATCCATTGAAGATATCCCCGCCTTCGACATTTCCCACAAAACTGTCCAGTTGGCTTATCAGTGGATATGCGGCTTTTGTGACCTCATTGCCTTTGGAAGGCTCTTCACCGTTTGAGAGAAGTCCAACTTTCGCTTTGGTGCACCCTAGCACTTTGTTGGCGTAAGCGTCACCCATGACTGCAAATTGAAAAAGATTCTCGGCATCGCAGTCAACATTGGCTCCAACATCCAAAACCACGGTCATTTTGCCCGTTGTAGAGGTTGGCATAAAGGTTGCTATTGCAGGTCTGGATATGCCTTTTATTCGACCAATTCTAAGTGTCGCAAGACTCATGGTGGCGCCGCTGTGCCCGGCGGATACGACTGCGTCTGCTTTACCGTTTCTAACCAGATCGACCGCTACATATATCGACGAGTTTCTTCGCTTCAGGGCATCTGTAGCGTGTTCGTGCATAGATATGACATCGTCACAATGAACTATCTCTACACGATTTTTATATTTTTGGGGTATAAGAGGTGCTATTTTACTCTCATCTCCAACGAATATAGGAAGATAATCCCTCTTTTTCAGGGCAAATATAGCTCCTTCAACAATCGGGTAGTGACCGAAGTCTCCACCCATTGCATCAATGGCGACTCTGACCATTTAGGCTTTATATTCACCTGTAAATTTGTTCATACGATGAGGCATTCTCCATGTACCGTCTTTATCTTTTACCGGTCTGGCAAGAGTCAATTTGTAGTGTGTTCTTCTTTTTGCCGCACGAGTTTTACTGTTTCTTCTTTTTGGTACTGCCATTACCTTGCTCCTTTTATATTTATAGTTCTATTTCAAAATCTTCTTTGTCTGCACATTCGGGACAAAGGTGGTATTCACTCTGAATCGATGCCGTTTCACTTCTGCATATAGAGTCGAAATCGACGATTCCATCGAGGCATTCTACCATATCCAATGAATCTTCCACCTTAACCGGCCGATCTACCGCTTCAAGAGAGAAAGATTCCTCTATAGGTGCTCCATACGATTTTCCGCATCTGTCGCAGATAAATTCGGTTTCCCCTTCAAGCTTGCCCTCTATGGTAATTTTATGTTTTCCGCTACGCCAAAAAGTACCGGAACACTCTACCCTACCATCTTTTATATGGAATGGTTTGGGTGATTCATGGATCTTGCGAAAGGGTATCTGCATACAGTTTTAGTGAATCTCTCTTTGTGCAAAAAAGAAAGCTATCTCGATCTTGGCATTCTCAAGACTGTCGCTGCCGTGAACGGCATTGGCATCAATGCTTTCTGCAAAATCGGCACGAATCGTACCCGGTGCTGCCTCTTTAGGGTTTGTAGCTCCCATCAATTCACGGTTTTTCGCTACGGCATTCTCTCCTTCAAGCACCATTACGACTACAGGACCGCTAGTCATGAACTCAACAAGCTCGCCAAAGAATGGTCGCTCTTTGTGAACGGCATAGAACTCTCCGGCATCCTCTTTTGTGAGCTGAAGTTTTTTCATCGCCGCCACTCGAAGGCCGTTACTCTCGAATCTGTCGACTATCTTTCCGATGACGTTTTTAGCAACTGCATCGGGCTTAATTATAGAAAGCGTTCGCTCCATGTTGATTCCTCAATTATTAAAATGGGTGGAATTATACAGAAAGTTAGTTTAAGATTCTTTAAAAGATTTGAGTAGGGAGTTCCGGCAGACTCTGCTGCCGGAATAGAGGTTGAAAAGTTATTCTACGACAGGCTGATGCTCTGTACGCGCCTCTTCGGAGATATCGTCACGGCATGTCGCACCTTCTGCACAAGCATCCCAGACTATACACCCTTCGGTAGGACATGCAGTAGCACATGCAGGTTCGTCATGGTATCCTACACACTCGACACACTTGTCAGGGTAAACATAGTATATCTCTTCTCCAGTTGGGTTATCCTCGTCATCAACGATTGCTTCTACCGGACACTCATCTATACAAGCACCGCAGTTTATACAAGTATCTGTAATCAATACAGCCATTTCAGCTCCTTTTTTTCAAATTTAATCATCCGTACTATAACACAACAATTTTAAAAGACATTTAAATGATCTCTCTATAGTCCAAGCCTATCTTTTATAGCTTCGACCCTGTCCGTTTTCTCCCATGTAAACTCCGGAAGCTCCCGTCCAAAGTGTCCATACGCAGCTGTCTTTCTATATATAGGACGCAGCAGATCGAGTGAGTCGATAATACCTTTTGGAGTCAGGTCGAAGAGCTCCATGATCGACTCCTCTATCTCTTTTTCATCCACTTTTCCGGTTCCGTGCGTATCTACCATAATGGAAACAGGCTCGACGACTCCTATCGCATAGGCTATCTGTATGGTTATCTTTTCGCAGGCACCGGCGGCGACGTAGTTTTTCGCAACATATCTTGCGGCATAGGCTCCGCTTCTATCTACCTTTGTCGGATCTTTTCCGCTGAATGCACCGCCGCCATGAGGACAGCTTCCGCCGTATGTATCGACTATGATCTTTCTGCCCGTAAGTCCTGCATCTCCCTGAGGTCCGCCGATCACGAAGCGTCCAGTCGGGTTGATGTGGTATGTTACATCCTCGCCGATCAAATCTTCCGGGATAATTTTATATATCAACTCTTCGATTATTGCATTTTTGAGCCTCTCCTGCGAAACATCCGGATCGTGTTGAGTGGAGACGACAATCGTCTTGACTTTTGCAGGCTTTCCATCTACATATTCTACCGTCACCTGAGCTTTTCCGTCAGGACGAAGAAAGGGGAGCGTTCCATCTTTTCTGGCTTTCGCCAAACCTTCCGTTAACTGGTGAGCAAGATAGATCGGAAGAGGCATCAACGTGGGGGTCTCTTTGCAAGCGTATCCAAACATCAAGCCCTGATCGCCCGCACCTATGGCTCCTCCACTCTGGTCGACCCCTTGATTGATATCGGGAGACTGTTCGCCTACACCGTTCAACACTCCGGCAGACCTGTAATCGAAGCCGTACAGAGCGTCGGTATACCCGATTTGCCGGATCACCTCTCTTGCAATATCCTGCATCGGAGCGTATGTTTTGGTTTTCAACTCTCCGGCGATAACGCAAAAGCCGTTGGAGAGCATAGTTTCACATGCGACTCTGGCGCTTGGATCGCGCTCTATTATATAGTCGAGTATCGCATCGCTTATCTGGTCGGCCATTTTGTCCGGGTGGCCTTCCGTAACGGACTCGGAAGTGAAGAGATAACTTCTAGACACACATATCCTTTTTTATGATTTTGGAGAGATTATATCCAATTATTTGTAAAATATTAATGCCTGTAAATTATCTATTTTTCTATTTCATTGTGATATAATTTTTCCTCAAAAAATCTTATCAAGGGAGAATCCATCATGTTAGTAACAAAGAAAGCACCTGACTTTACCGCAAATGCGGTTCTTGGAAACAATGAGATTGTCGACAATTTCAATCTATACGAAAACTTCGGAGAAAAGGGAACGGTCCTCTTCTTCTATCCGTTGGACTTCACATTCGTCTGTCCTTCCGAAATAATCGCATTCGATCACAGACTCGACGAGTTCACAAGCCGCGGAATAAATGTTATAGGCTGCTCGGTCGACTCTCACTTCACGCACCTAGCGTGGAAAAACACGCCGGTAGACAAAGGCGGTATAGGCCAAGTAAGATACCCTCTTGTAGCAGACCTTACAAAAGATATAGCTCGTGACTACGACGTCCTTCTTGACGGTGGTGTAGCACTTCGCGGCTCTTTCCTGATAGATACCGACGGGACTATCAGACACGCCGTCATAAACGACCTTCCGCTTGGACGAAACATAGACGAAATGCTTAGAATGGTAGATGCGATGCACTTTACCAACGAGCATGGCGAAGTCTGCCCTGCAGGATGGCATAAAGGTGAAGAGGGAATGAAGGCTGATCCCAACGGAGTTGCCGAGTACCTCGAAAAACACGCTGACGAGCTTTAATTTCCAAAATCACGGAAGGCGTAAGCTTTCCGTGACATCTCTGCAAAACTCTTTACCTCTTCTCCAAAATTTTCAAAATTTTCTCTGAAATCTGCTCCGGCAGAAGGCCTAGAGACTCTTCCACTCTTTTTGTGTTTCCATGGGGAATGAACTTGTCTTCATACTCGAATGAGTAAATTTCGACACTCTTTAGAGCTTCCGGCATAAGCGCTTCCTCTATAGCCGACGCGACACCCCCCATCTTGGCGCCATCACTGAAAACGAACCACTTCTTAAACCTTTTAGTAGCATCTTGCAAAGCCTTAATGTCCAGAGGTTTAACGAAACGCAGATCCAAAACCGCCGCCTCGACTTCCCTCTCTTTCAACAAATCTGCAACCGCCACGGCACGTCCTACACCGTTACCGTAACCTATGAGGAGTATATCCCCATCCTCCTCCAGATACTCGGCTCTGCCGAGTTCGAACATAGTCGCTTCATATCTACCGTTTTCAAGAAGCATGGAACCTCTGGGATACCTGAAAGCGCACGGCGTAGGAAAGGAGGCGGCATACTCTACCGCAAGCTCCAGTGTACCATTGTCACGAGGTGCAAAAAGGGTCATATTTGGTATTATACGCAAATAGCCTATGTCGAAAGCCCCCTGATGGGTCTCTCCATCTTCACCGACGATACCCGCACGGTCAATCGCAAAAGCGACCGGCAGATTCATAAGCGCAATGTCATGTACGACCTGATCGAAACCCCTTTGAAGAAATGTGGAGTAGATTGCGACAAACGGTTTGAACCCCTCTTTGGCCAAAGGCCCCATCGAGGTAACGGCATGCTGTTCGGCAATTCCTACGTCCCAGAAGCGCTCGGGGAACTTCTCCATAAGAAGCTTCATACCGGTACCACTCGGCATAGCGGCAGTTACACCCACAATCTTTTCATCGGCAGCGGCCAGCTTATATAGCTTTTCACTGAAAATCTGTGTAGCGCTTCTGCCGTTACTCTTTTTAAGACTCTCTCCGCTCTCTTTGTCGAAGGGTCCGACGCCGTGCCAATGCTCATAATACCCTTCCGCTATCTTGTACCCTTTACCTTTTATCGTCTGCGCATGGACTATGACAGGTTTGCCCATCTCTTTTGCAGTCTCGAAGGTCTCTATCAGCTGCTCCAGGTCATGGCCGTCGACAGGTCCTATATACTCGAGCCCCATCTCTTCGAAGAGAATTCCGGGAGTTATCATGCGAATTCCCTCTTCCATTCTTTTCGCCATATAAGCTGCAGAATCGGGAAAGTGCTCGAGCATCTTCTCCGTTCGCTCTTTGAATTTCTGGTAGAAGGGGCTGGCCATAGCATGAGAGAGAATGCGGCTTATAGCACCGATGGGCTTGGCAATGCTCATCTCGTTGTCGTTCAAAATTATGACGGCGGGGTATTTTCTGTCGCCAAGCTCGTTCAAAGCTTCATAGACCATTCCGGCACTCATAGCACCGTCACCTATCATAACCACGGGAATCCTCTCTCCCTCTTCACCTCTTAGCCTGATCGACTTCGCCGCGCCTACCGCCAAAGAGACCGATGTGGAGCTGTGGCCGGCCACATAATAGTCGTATGGCGACTCCGAAGGCTTGGTATAGCCGCTTATACCGCCAAACTGTCTTAGAGTCTCAAAAGAGTCCCACCTGCCGGTAAGGAGTTTATGGGCATATGCCTGGTGACTCACATCGAAAATAAAAGGATCTTTTTCAACATCGAAAACATAGTGCATAGCGACTATAAGATCCGTCGCACCTAGCGTACTGCTTAGATGCCCTCCATGACGACTTACGACATCGAGTATTCGCTTTCTGATCTTTTCTGCAAGCTCTTCAAGCTGCGGTAACGTCATCTCTTTGATATTGTCCATCAACTTCCTTGTGTAACGGTACCGAAAACCGCCTCTTTGATTCTCTCAAATCTGTTCATTATCTCACCGTCTATATTTCCTATATCACTCTGGATGATCACTCCTCCGACACCTACCGCAGGGTCCGAAACTATCTCAAATCCATCTTTTTCCATACCTATATGCTCTTTTAAATACTCATAATCGTTAGGGTTTACTTTAAGGGTCACGTTGGAGGCATCTTTCACCTCGGCAAGCAGAAGTTTCGCCAACCTCAAGGCCACCTCTTTGGAGTCGTTTTGAACCTCTTTTGCCACAACCTGCTTGGCAAGGTCGAGTGCCGTCTCTATAAGCTCCTCTTCTATCGTGTCGATCTTGCGTAAAAAGATCTCTCTGCTTTTTTGTAAAGCTTCTACCGAAGCGCTCATACGCTCCACTTGATCTTCGATACGCGCCTGCATCTGCTCTCTGCACGCTTTTTCTCCCGCCGCTCGTCCCTCTTCGAATGCGCTCTCTTTCGCTTCCTGAAGCAGCTTTTCGAACTCCTCTTGCTGCTTTTCCAGCTGCATCTGCATCTTTACAAGATTGGTAGAGAGCTCGTCAGCCTTTTTGAGCATCTGCTCCATCGCTTCATCCTTGACCTCGTTGGCTGCAGGAGGCGGAGTTTCGGTCTGCTCGGTCTCTTCTGTTTCAAGAGTAGCTTTTCGCTCATCTTCCAAACTGCATTTAGGCCCTTCGGCCACACTACCGGAGAGAACTTTGAAGTGGTACTTCTGAATCACATGACCACTCTTTTTGTCAGGCGGGATAACGGTTTCCATACTACTCTATCATCTCCTCTGCTTCTCCGATACTGACGACCCCCTCTTCGGCCAGTTTCTGAACCACTTCGACTATCTTCCTCTGGGCACCTTCGACCTCTTTTACCTTCACGGCGCCCATAAACTGCATCTCCTCTTCGAAAGTCTCCCTCGCACGTTGGGACATATTGGACAAGAATCGCTCTTTCAACTCTTCGGGGGCACTTTTAAGAGCAAGCATCAGATCCTTTTTATCGACAGCTTTGAGTATTTCACGAATAGCGTTGTTGTCGAGATTTACTATATCTTCGAAAGTGAACATCATCTCTTTGATAGCACTTGCAAGCTGCTCGTCAAGCTGCTCTATCTGTACCAGAGTAGACTTTGCCGCCTTTTGACCGAGACGGTTGAAAATATCTGCCACGGCTCTCGGTCCGCCCACTTCAACCTTGTAACTCGCAAGAGACTCGAGTTTGTTCTCCAAAACGGTAGATACCCGCTTGATAATCTGTGGAGAGATATCTCCGAGATTTGCCATTCTCATCGCTATCTCGGCACGCAGGTCATCTTCAAAAAAGCTTAGAACATTCGCGGCATCACTTGGATCCATATGGGCCAAAATAAGCGCTATGGTCTGTGGATGCTCGTTGACGATGAAATCGGCAAGCTGCTGAGGCTTTATCTTGGAGAGGAAGCTGAAGTTCTGACTGCTCTGCATAGATTTTGAGAGTCTCTCTATGATCTTTTTCGCCTCTTCCGGTCCAAGAGCTTTGTAGAGTATCTCTTTTGCATACTCGAGCCCACCTGTGCTCAGGTACTGGTTTGACTGCATTATCGCATGAAACTCTTCCAAAATGGCCATGGCGACAGGTTTATCTATGGTTTTGGCCATAGCGATATATTTAGATATTTCCGTGATTGCCTCAACATCCAAATGGGCAAAGATATTGGTAGTCACATCTTCACCAAGCTGTATCAACAAAATGGCAATCTTTTCCGCCATCGACAACTCTTCAAGCTGTGCCTGCTGCTGAGGCGTCAACTGCACACTCACGAGATCTCCTTTTTCATCTTTGTAGCAGCATTTTGCTCCATGTCGCTCTCATCACGAATAAGCGCGTTTATCAAAGCGGCAAACTCTTCAGTCTTCTCTTCAGCCATCTCTTTTACTTTTTCAAGCAATATATCGTATTTTAGTTCTTCTTCACTGAACTCTTCGGAGAGCCCAAGCTGCTCCTCAACCTTTTTGCGCATTTCGGTAAACTTCTCGGTCAAAGATTCATGCTCCTCCTCATCGAGCCTGAGAACAGGCTCACCTTCAGGCGTCTCCTGAACGGGAATCTCCAGCATTCTTTCACTAAAAGGTACGATGACCTTCTTGTAGAAGAAGAAGAGTACGAGAGCAAGAAGAAGATATTTCAGAACCGGAACGATCGGCTCGATATAGGAGTAGAAAGTGGAGACGGCAGATTTGTAGGCATTCGGCTCCATCTGTTCGGCGACAGATTCGAATTTGAAGTTGGAGACACTCACCTCATCACCCCGTCTTGCATCGAACCCTATAGCCTGTTTGACAAGTTTCGCGATATCTTCAAGCTCTTCGGGGCTTCTGGGGAGATACTCCATTTTTCCATCTTCGGAGGGTGCGTACTTCCCATCTACGACTACAGCCGCCGTAACTCGTCTTATGGAGGCGAAGGGCCCTTTTACATTCGAAACGGTTTTGGAGATCTCGTAGTTTGTAGTCGTGGTCGATTTTTGATACTTCTGCTTGGCAGGCGCAGACTCTATGCCCTGTACCGGACCTATGTTGCTGACGGCCCCCGGTACTCCGCCTACCTGCTCCTGGGATGCACCCTCTTTCTTTTCCTCCAGACTCTGTTCGCTTCTTACTACGTTTTCGGGATCGTACCTCTCCTCGACGCTGCTTCTTTGAGCGAAGTCGAAATCTATGCTCACTTTGGCAACAACACGATCTTTTGAGCCGATTATGGGAGCAAGTATGTTGACTATCTTTTTTTCGTATGCGCTCTCGTAACGGTTTTTATAGTCGATCTGAAGTTTGGCGAGCTCACCGCCGATTTCATCCGATCCCCCTTCGCTGAGAGGCTCTCCATACTCGTTTACGACTTTGACATTTTCAGGGGTCAGATTGGCCACGGCTGCTGCGACGATATTTTTTATCCCGGTTATCTGCTTTCTTGTAAGGCGCATCCCCTCAACCGTCTTTATAACCACAGAGGCACTCGGCGGGGTGGTTTTCGATACGAAAACACTCTCTTTCGGCAATGCGATATGCACTGAAGCACTCTCTATAGGCTGCAGACTCTGCACGGTCCTGGAAAGCTCCCCCTCAAGAGCTCTTAAGAACTTCACCTTCTGATCGAAATCTGTCGAACCGAACTGCTGCGTATCGAAAAGTTCGAAACCTACGTGACTCTCCTTCGGAATACCTTGGGAAGCCACGTTGATTCTCACTTTATAGACCATATCTTTGGGAACTTCTACGACCCCGTCTCTGGGTATTTTGTAAGGGACACCCTCTTTCTCGAGCTCCTGTATGACCAGTGCGGCATCCTTACTGCTAAGATGGTCGAACAAAACGGCATAGTTGCTGTTTCTTGAAGAGGAGGTGTATAGCACTAAAAAGACTATAAAGCCTATGACCGCCAACAGCGTACCTACTATAACAAGCTTTTGGGCACGATTTAGCCGCTCGTACAGTTTTGTAAGCTGAGTGGCGAGATCTTTGAAATTCATTTCACTCCACTTTCAAGAAGCTGTTGCATCGTTTCGAAGAAGCGAATGTTCTCTTCAGGCTTTCCTATCGTGATCCTCATGGCGTTTATACCGTATCCTTTCAAATCTCTGACGATTATTCCGCGCCTAAGAAGAGCATCGCACAAACTACCGGAGTCGGCTACTCCATCCAGCATGAAAGTGATGAAGTTCGTATAGCTCTTTATAACTTCGATACCGAATTTTCTTGCAAAAGCCTCATAAGCCTCCATCTCTTCAAAGCAGCTTTTTAGACTCATCTGCACAAACTCTTCATCTTTAAGTGCCTCGACCGCCGCGACTAGGCTCAGAGTGGTTACGTTGAAAGGCGGTCGCAGCTTGTACAACCCTTTTATGATAGACTCATCCGCTATGCCGTAACCTATGCGCATACCGCCGAGTCCATAGGCTTTAGAGAATGTGCCAAGATAGAGAAGGTGAGGATATTTGGAGACAAGCGCAAAAGGGTCAAGCGCTTTGCGAGGATCTTTGTAGGCTGCATACTCCTGGTAAGCTCCGTCAAGCACTACAAGAGTATCTCTGTCGATCGTATCGACAAAATTCTCTATATCGACCGCATCGAGACAATCTCCGGTCGGGTTGTTGGGTGCGCATACGAAAACGATTTCGGGCTTATGCTCTCTATAAAGAGCGAACATCGCATCCAGATCGTGAGCAACTCCCGGCGATTTTATAACACTTGCTCCGCACTGGGCCGCATAGATCTGATACATTGCAAAAGTTATCTCGCTCTGAAGAGTCTTCGCTCCACCGTAAAGTTTCGCACGACATGCAAGCTCTATAACCTGATCGCTACCCGCACCTATTATCAGATTCGACTTCTCTACCCCAAAACGGTCTGCCAGTGCAGATTTTAGCTCATCCATCGTATCGTCCGGGTAACGATACATAAGATGGGCAGATTCTCTTACCGCTTTTGAAGCTCTCGGACTGCAACCGTAGGGGTTCTCGTTGGAGGCGAGTTTCACTATCTCTTCAGGCTCTATGCCGAACTCCCGTACAACCAGCTCTATAGGTTTACCTGGTTCGTACGTTTTAAGATGTTCTATAACCGGGTTGAATTTCATACTTTCACCTATCCGTTCTGTACATAACTTCCAAGATATTTTATCTCATCTTTATGTTTTTGAAGCACTTCTTGGATATTCTGCTGATCTTTATGCCCCTCAAAATCTATATAGAACCAATAATCGAACCCCGACTCTTCAGTAGCAGGTCTGCTCTCTATCTTTTTCAGGTTTATCCCGGCGTCGTGAAAACTTCTTAGAAACTCGTAAAGGCTTCCCGGTTTGTCCGAGAGCTTGGCCAGTATCGATGTCTTGTCGTTTCCACTCGGTCCGTTTTCGAAATCGCTCAATATTATAAATCTAGTTCTGTTTTTATGGTTATCCTCTATATTTTCGAACATTACGGGAACTTTGTAGAGCTTGGCGGCTATATGTGAACATATGGCTGCACTCTCAAGGTCGCTTGCAGCCAGCCTCGCCGCTTTTGCCGTCGACTCCACCGGAACATACTCTATAGCGTCAAGCTCATGTTCAAGCAGAAAATTTCTACACTGGTTAAAGGCTATATCTTTTGAGTATATCCTCTTTATTTGATGAATATGTTGCGCTTTCGTGACGAATGAGTGGTGTATGGGCAGGTATAGTTCGGCCACGATTTTGAGATCGCTCTTTGCAAGCTCATCGAGCGTTTCACCGACAAAACCGTTCGTATTGTTCTCTATGGGCACTACGGCAAAACGGGCTCTCTCCGCATGTACGGCCTTGAAGACGGCCGGAATGGAGTGAAGAGGTATATACTCGCTCATGGCACCGAACCGGTTCTCGGCAGCCTGATGGGTAAAGCTCCCTTCCGGCCCCAGATAGGCTACACGCTGAGGCTGCTCGAAGTTTCTGGCAACCGCGAATATCTCAAGAAAGATCGCCTCTATGGCAGGTTCGGTAAGGGGGCCTTCATTTTTTTCAACAAGCCTTTGAATTATAGCCTTCTCCCTCTCCGGTCTGTATATGGAGCTTCCCGTTTTGTGCTTGAGCGCTCCCACCTCTTGCACTATCTTTATCCGCTCATTCAAAAGCTCGAGCAGCTTGTCGTCTATTTTATCTATCTTTTTACGAAGCTCTTCGAGACTCATGCCGCTCCCTTCTCGTAAGATTTGAACCACTCGCCGACTCTTTTAGAAACCCAATCGGGCTTCCATCCGCCGAGATCTCCACCCTCTTTCAAAGATGAGATCTTTCCGCTCAGAACCAGTACGGTACGCATTTGAAGCTCATGGGCTCCTCTCAAGTCTCCCGCCAAATCGTCGCTTATCATCACTATATCTTCAAAGGTTATGGAGCCGTTTTGCATCTGAAGCTTTTTCAACGCCTCTTCATAAAATCTTACGCTCGGCTTGCCGACTACAAAATAGTCACGGCCGGTAGCGAAAGAGAGCATCTTCAAGATTGCGCCGACACCCGGGTAGCGCCTGCCACTTTTTGCGTAGAGCGAGGTTTCGTGCATACCGACAAGCTTCGCTCCTGCCAAAAGCGCCTCTATCATTTCGGAAAACTCCAAATTTGTAAAATCCTCTTTGATACTCACCAAAACCGCTTCCGGAACTTCATATTCGAGAGTGTATCCGCGATTTTCAAGGGTTTTCAAAAAAGTGGATGTGCCGTATGCTGCAACTTTGCAAGGTGCAAGAGAGCTATCGAGCACCATAAGCGGATCAAGATATTGAGTCTCCGAAAATTCAAAACCAAGGCCCCTAAGGTAAGCTTTGAAATCGGAACTCTCCCGCTTAGTGTTGTTGGTGACAAGCACAAACGGCATCCCGATCCTGTTAAGGTGCGACAGTGCCTCAATGGAGCCCTCTATAGGCTTTTTCTCTATATCGTCTATCAGAGTGCCCTGCACGTCTATCATGAAACCCTTTACAGACACATCTTCTCCAGCTTTACAAGATCTTCGAAACTCTCTCTGACCCTTATACACTTCTCTCTGCCCTCTATGATGGCCACCTCTGCCGGGCGTGGGCGGGTGTTGTAGTTGCTCGCCATTACAAATCCGTAAGCTCCTGCACTGTGGACGACGACAAGATCTCCCGGCTCCGTAGGCGGAAGCGGGCGGTTCTTGGCGAAAAAGTCTCCGCTCTCACAAACAGGTCCTACAAGATCCGCTTCGCTCTCCTCTCCCTCTTTTCCTACAACCTCCACTCTATGGTAGGCGTTGTACAGACTCGGCCTCAAAAGGTCGTTCATAGCTCCGTCGACTATAACAAAACGCCTCCCTTCGTTTACCTTTTCATAAAGTACTTTCGTCAGGAAGTAGCCGCTGTTACCGACCATGAAGCGTCCCGGCTCGCAAATTACGGTCATATCAAGGCCATGGAGGGTGGAAAAGATCGCCTGTGCATAGTCGTAAGGGGCTATCGTCTCTTCATTCTCATAGACGATACCAAGCCCACCTCCCACGTCGAAAAAGCGAATATCTATCTTTATAGCCCGCAAACTCCTGACCAGATCGGCCACTATCGAAGCCGCCTCTTTGATGGGCTCGAGTTCCGTAAGCTGCGAGCCTATATGGAAGTGTATCCCGACCGGGTCGAGGCTTTGGGAGTTGTTCGCCTTTATATACATACGTTTTGCGGTCTCTATATCTACACCGAACTTGTTCTCATGAAGACCCGTCGAGATGTATGGGTGGGTTTTCGGGTCGATATTCGGGTTGACGCGGATACTTATACGCGCTTGAATCCCGAGCCCTTTCGCTATCTCCTCCACCCGCTCCATCTCCGCTTCACTCTCCAGATTAAGGAGAAGAATATCCTCTTTGAGCGCCTCCTCTATCTCGTCATCTCTTTTTCCTACACCGCTGAATATAATCTTGTATTTAGGGATACCGGACATCAGCGCCCTTTTTACCTCTCCTATAGAGACGCAATCTGCACCAGAACCCATTGCCGCCAGATGTTTCAGAACCGATAGATTCGAGTTCGCTTTGACCGCATAGCTTATAAGAGACTTTCTTCCGGAAAAGGCCTTTTTCAACTCTTCGTAACGTTCGGAGATATGGCCAAAATCGTAAACGTACAGAGGTGTGTCATATTTGTCTGCCAACTGTTTGAAATCGATCAACAAGATACCTTTGATATTGATTTACAACCGGCATACGCCGGTCCATGGATATTTACGTAAATGTGACTATTCTATCAAAAAATCGTTGAAGTATAGATTGAGCGCGAAGCTGGCATTGACTAAAAGATCAGTTTTTATTTTTTTATAGTGGCGGCAGAGAGAGTCAAAAGTTTAGGCAAGAATTACCTGGCGGTTCTGAAGAGATAGCTGTAAAGAGCTCCCATTCCAAGCAGAGTTACCGCCGCGACGGTACCGAGCTCAGGCATTATAACTCCGCTTAGGCTTATACGGTAGAGAAGATATATCACACCCCATACAAAGAGTGTAGTACCGGTAAGAACGAAAGAGACCCAAAGAAGGTTCGCGCTTCTTGCATGAGGCGGTATGGAGAGAAAAAATATGACGACAAGAGATATGGCAAAAAATGGTGAGACGACCATATAGTAGATAATGGAGCGGACTTTGGATGTCTGAAGTTTTTGTTCCGCTAAAAGATTTAAGGCATCAATGGCGTCCTGAATGGTGTAGTACTTTTTCCCCTCGAAAACGGAGGTGAGAATCTTGGGCTTGAACCCGACAAGCGTCTCGACATCTTTACGCTCGATTCTCAGCCCCTCTTTGGAGAGCCCTTTTACATGCGGCTTCGTCACGATAGTAGCATCTTCAATAAGCCACTTGCTGCCGTCGAACTTCGCACTTTTGCCGTATATTATCTGAGAGAGGTCCCCTTCGCTCATCTTGTAGATTCTAATATCTTTCGCCTCCTTCACGGCAGGAACAAGTTGGGAAATATATATGAAACTATCGTTGTATTTAACGAAAAGATTGCGTGTCACGCTGAAACTCTTCTTTTTATCGAGAAGAGATTTTGCATACTGCTCCGAGTTTACGAATGTGGTAAAGTGAAGAGAGATATAAATAGCGGTCAATATAAACGATACGAAGATAAAGGGGCGAAGAACCTCTTTTTTCGAATATCCCAGAGCATAGAAGCTCACCAGTGCGTTGGAGCGTATCAGAGCCATTTTCGCTACGATCATCGATAGAACGAGTGTTATGGGGAAAAGAAGATCAAGAGCGTAGGAGCCTTTGTAGAAGAGGTAGAGAATCTTGATGTTGAAGCCGCTCAACTTGGAGACATTTTGCATATAGTCAAGGCCTGCGAAAAAAAAGGCCAAGGCGAAGGCTATCAAAAAAAAGTGGCGTATATAGAGCCATGAGACGTAACGAAACATTCTCATTTAACTCAAAGCTCCACTCTTTTGACCGTAAAACGGGAAGCTACATGATCAAGCGTGTGACGAGTCAGCTCAAGAGCCGCTTCCGACGCGCGATCTATCCAGTCCGGCAAAAACTCCATCTCCTCTTTCGAAAAAGGGCTCAATACGTAATTTGCGGTTTGGGACTTGTAAAGCGGCTTATCTATACCCATACGGACTCTGATGTAGCCGTTGCCTACAGTTGCATCTATGGACTTCAACCCGTTATGGCCTCCGCTTCCGCCGCCCTTTTTGAATCTGAGTGCTCCGAATGGAAGATCAAGATCGTCATGTATGACGACTATGTTTTCAATCTCCACTTTATAGAACTGTTTGACGGCCTGTACCGAGAGACCGGAACGGTTCATATAGGTGGTAGGTTTAAGAAACAGGAGTTTTTCTGTTTTGTAGAGCTCTCCGTGGAATAAGGAGGAGGAAGTCGAAACGGCTCCTGTCTTCTCGACCAGACGGTCAAGAGTCAGGAAACCGATATTGTGGCGTGTCTTCTCATATTCCGCTCCGGGATTACCCAGACCGACGACAAGCCACATGAGCACTGCTTACTTGGCTTTTATAACCCCGACGACAGGCACACGTCCGGCAACCATGATCTTGTATTTGTCGGACTCGGGAATATCTCGAACCAAAATAGCGTCTCCGACATCGAGGTCGCTGACATCGAGAGTGAAAGATTCGGGAATATTCTCTATCGTACCTTTTACCTTTATTCTCTTTTTCGAGATCGCAAGCACACCTTTGTTTTTGAGCCCCTTTGGAGTTCCGACAGTCTTTACGGGAACCATGTAGTGAGTCTCTACACCCGGTTGAGCCACCATCAAATCTACATGAAGAATCTGATCCGTAACAGGGTGGAGTTGATACTCCTGAATTACTACATCGAACTCTTTATCTCCCACTTTTACGGGGAATGCGAGCTTCTCTTTGTGCCTTACGGTTCTAATGAATTCACCCATCTTGAATGCGGCGTGAGTGTTCTCAAGCCCTTTTCCGTAGATGTTGGCGATTAGATAACCATCTCGGCGAAGTTTTTTCGAAGAGCTTTTGCCGATACTCTCTCTAACGATTCCTTCCAACATTTTTATGTCCTTACTAGTTTTTTACACCTTCCGGTGCTTTAAGAGGCGAATTCTACCAAATTTGTGTTTAATCTTCTTTTAAAGCAAATATATCGGAGTCGCCCTCAAAGCTAAGCGGCGCTCCCGTCGAATCTTTTGCCGTAATGCTAGCATCCATTCCTTCCATTCTCAATTTCAGATCGTTAGGGCTTGAAGCGTGTATGAGCGCCTCTTTCATAGAGATCTTCCCTTTCTGATAGAGCTTGAGCAGCGCCGTATCGAAGCTTTGTGTTCCATAAATCTGCGTTCCCTCGTCAAGGGCATCTTTTATCTCCATATCTCTGCCCTCGATTATAAGTTTCTGGATATAGGATGTGTTGAAGAGAACTTCCACGGCAGCCGTCTTTTTTCCATCCACAGTCTTGACCAACCGCTGCGACAAAACTCCCTCCAGAACCGAAGCGAGCGTATTTCTGACTCTATGCTGATCTGCCGCAGGAAAAACGCTTATGATACGGTTTATAGTCTCTTTCGCATCGAGGGTATGGAGCGTGGAGAATACGAGGTGGCCCGTCTCTGCCGCATGCAGCGCCGTATCTATAGTCTCGACGTCACGCATCTCACCCACAAGGATAATATCCGGGTCTTCCCTCAATGCCGCTCTTAACGCACTTTTGAAGTCTATCGAGTCTTGACCGATGCTTCGTTGATTTATCAGACACTTCCTATCTTTATGGACAAACTCTATCGGATCTTCTATCGTTATGATGTGCTTTTTATGCTTTCTGTTTATCTCATCTATCAATGCTGCCAGCGTAGTCGATTTACCGGATCCCGTAACTCCCGTGACAAGAACAAGACCGCGTGATATGTCGGTAAGCTTATGCAGCGATTCCGGTAACTCAAGTTCATCTATCCCCTTTATCTCTACAGGAATCACCCTGAATACCGCCGATACACCGTCCATCTGAAAAAACATGTTTCCCCTGAAACGTATCTTTTCGTCGTAGACATATAGAAAGTCGATCTCCTTCTTCTCAACGAACTCGCTAAATCGGCGGCGAAGCATCTCTTTCGCAAGCAGAAGAGACTCCTCTTTGGTTATCTTCTCTTTGGTTACGGTAACTATATCGCCGTTTATCCTGGCTCTTACCTGGGCGTTCGCTTTTATATGAAGGTCGCTTCCTCCATGCTCTATGAGGCCTTTCATATACTGTCTTACCTTCTTCGTCATCTCGAAGGTAAGCTCTTCAACATTTACCTCTTTCTCGATTTTTTCCATCATAACTTTCTACTCCAAATGGGATAAAAGGCCGCTAAAGGCCTCTTTGAAAGCTTCAAGCCCCTCTCTCATAAGAGTCTCGTAAACCTCTTGCATATCTACCCCCGCCCTCTCTACCGAAGAGAAAAAGTTAGCTATAGCCTCTTCATCCATCGGTAGTTTGGGTGCATGCAGCGGATGCTCCAAAAAGGCCTCTATAGTTGTAAGCGGCGCGGTGTTGACAGAGTGTGGTGCCATAAGCTCCTTTATATAATAATCGGCCTCATATGCGTCACCTTTAACCCCAGTGCTTGCAAAAAGGGTTCTCAGTGAACTATCCCTACGCGATTCGACCATATTGTAGATTCTTGCAGCGTTGACGACTCCAAGCCTTCCAGGCTGCACTCCCGCGCGCTCCAGTTTAGCATCCAACATCCTGTCAAAGCGGCTCACAAAAACGCTCAAAACCCCTTTGGGAGATCTGCCTTCGTTGGTCGCACGCCAAATTTCAAGCCCCTCTTGCATAGCATCAAGAGTTTTAAGCGCCTGCATAGGAGAGAAGATCAGAGTGGCATTTACGTTTATACCATCTCTCATAAGCTCTCTCATAGCGCCATATCCAGCCTCCGTTGCCGGAACTTTCACCATAACGTTCGGCATGCCTATCTCGCGGTAGAGCCTGCGCCCCTCCTCTACGGTGCCCTCTTTGTCGTCACACAAAAACGGATCGACTTCGATGCTCACAAAACCGTCTCTATTCTCCTCGTAAAGAGGGTAGAGAGCCTCTGCCGCAAGCCTTATGTCCTCTTTCGCCAAAGCTTCGTACTTCGCTTTTGCGGAGTGATTTTTAAGTTCATCGAGCTGAGCCGTATAGGCTGCCGACTTTTCGATGGATGAGGCGAATATCGCCGGGTTACTGGTGGCTCCGTTTATCACGCCATCGGCTATAAGCTCCCTGAAGCCGTTTTTCAGATAGTCGCGCTCGATAAAATCGAGCCAGAGAGAAAAACCTATACGTTCGTTGACCATTTAGACTCCTGTTGTAATTTGCAGATTTTGCGTTACCAGCTCATAGCTTCCAAAAGGTGCTCATGTTCGCTCCAATTCCCGTGGACTCCAAGCGTAGCCTGAGTCTCCTCAAGCTCGTCCAGAAATCTCTCCCTCTCCACTCTTACGGCACCGAGGCTTATGAGGTGCTCCGAGGGGATCTGGCAATCTATAAAAGCGAAGTCCCAAATTTTCGCCAGTTCAACCATATAGGCAAGGGCCACTTTGGAAGCGTCCGGAACCAGTGTGAACATCGACTCGCCAAAAAATGCGGCTCCAGTACTTATGCCGTAAAGCCCCCCTGCAAGCTCTCCATCTTCATCGTAAACTTCGACCGAGTGGGCAAAGCCCCTATCATGCAAAGCGGAGTAACTCTCAACCACTTCCGGCAGTATCCAGCTACCTTTCTGTCCACCTCTTGGAACTTTCGCACACTGCTGCATAACCGAACGGAAGTTTCGATCCAATTTTACCGAAAAGCGTTTTTGACGAAGCTTTTTTCTGAGCGATCTGGAGATTTTGAAGTCGTTTGGATATAGTAGAAGCCTGGGGTCGGGCGACCACCACAAGATAGGATCGCCCTCGTTATACCAAGGAAAAATTCCCTTTCTATAGGCCATGAGAACCCTGTCCGGGTTCAGGTCTCCGCCATAGGCCAAAAGACCTTCCTTCATGGCGTATCTGGGATTCGGAAATATATAGTCGTACCCCAGCCGCGGTATGGCGGGGCCGTTATACACGCTCAGCCACCTTGAAAGTGACCTTTTTACCTTTCATTGTAAAGTGAACCTCGCCGCCCTCTCTGAGCGAACCGAAGAGTATCTCTTCCGTGAGAGGAGCCTTGATCTTTTCGGCTATGACACGCCCGAGAGGTCTTGCACCCATAGCTTCATCGTACCCCTCTTTGGCAAGGTACTCTTTGACGCCGTCGGTGAGTTTTATCGTAATCCTCTTTTCAACCATCTGCTCGTTGAGTTCATCTATGAACTTCTCTACGATCCTCTTGACATCCTCTATCCCAAGATGGCTGAAGCGTACGACCGCATCGAGGCGGTTTCTGAACTCCGGCGAAAATGCACTCTTTATGGCGCTCTCATGCTTCGCTTCGCTTCTGGCACCGAACCCCATGACATTCGCCTCCGTAGCACCGACATTTGAAGTCATGATGATAATGACATTTTTGAAGTCGGCACGATTTCCCGTATTGTCGGTAAGCATGGCGTTGTCCATAACCTGCAGCAAAACCTGAATAAGGTCGGGATGAGCCTTCTCTATCTCATCGAGCAGAAGCACGGTATGGGGATGTTTTCTTATCGCTTCGGTTAGCTGTCCCCCCTGCTCGTACCCGACATAACCCGGAGGCGCCCCTATGAGGCGGCTGACCGCATGCTTCTCCATATATTCGCTCATATCGAAACGCTCGAAATGTACACCCAGAGCTTCCGCAAGCTCCAGAGCGAGAGCGGTCTTACCTACTCCCGTAGGACCTGCGAAGAGGAAAGATCCGACAGGCTTGTTGGGGGCTCCCAGACCCGCCCTTGAGCGTTTGATGGCCGCTGCCACCTCTTCAACGGCACGATCCTGACCTATTATGCGACTTTTAAGAACGCTCTCCAGATTCTGCAGAGTAGCCAGATCGTCGCTGTTTATACGAGCCGAAGGAAGTCCCAGCATTCGGCTTACCGCATCCTCGATATCACGCTCGTTCACTCGTCTTCTCTTTCTCGCCTTGAGCCTGAAAGAGGCTCCTACCTCGTCTATGATGTCGATGGCTTTGTCCGGTAGAAACCTCTCGTGCATATACTTTACCGAGAGGTCTATCGCCGTTTTTAGAGCCTTCTCGCTGAAGTGGACATCGTGATGCGACTCATACTTGTATTTGAGACCTTTAAGTATTTTAAGAGTGTCATCGAAGCTCGGCTCAACTACATCGACCTTGGCGAATCTTCTGCTAAGAGCTCTATCTTTTTCGAAAAAGTTTCTATACTCTTCGAACGTCGTAGCCCCTATACACTTCAAATCACCGCTTGCAAGGGCCGGTTTCAAGAGGTTTGAAGCGTCCATACTGCCGCCGTTTGTCGCACCGGCACCCACAAGATTGTGTATCTCATCTATGAAAAGTACCGCACTCTTTCGCTTCTGAAGCTCGCTCAATACACCTTTTAGCCTCTTTTCGAAGTCTCCTCTGTACTTCGTACCGGCTATCAGCGTGCCGATATCGAGAGCGAAAACTTCAGTATTTTCGAGCATTTCAGGCACGTTGCCGTTGGCTATTTCAAGAGCGAGCCCTTCGGCGATAGCGGTCTTGCCGACGCCCGGTTCGCCTACAAGGACGGGATTGTTCTTTTTGCGCCGACACAAAATCTGCATAACCCTTTCGATCTCCCTTTCACGTCCGATCACAGGGTCTATCTTGCCCTCTTTGGCCCGTTTTACGAGATTTACCGTAAACTGGCCAAGATACTCGCTATCTTCCTCCTTCTGCTCCTCTTCCTTCTCTCTTTGTGAGTCCGATATGACCTCCAGTATGCTCAACCGGTCAATCCCGTAGGAGTTCATCAATGCGACTGCAAAAGAGTGCTCTTCGTTAAATATAGAGGCCAGAAGATCTCCGACGCTCGCCTCCTTCTTTTCCGCACTCTGGGCGTGTCTTATCATATGCTCTATGACTCTTGAGAGCGCTACCGTCTCGAAGGGCTCTCTGGTAACACCCTCCGGCAGAGGCCTAAGCGAAGTTACAAGGTGCTGGTTTATCCTGCTTTTGAGTTTCTCGACATCGGCTCCCGCCGCTTCGAGGATATTCGCTCCCTGCGGACTCAGAAGCACCGCAAGAAAAATGTGTTCGACAGTCAAGTATTCATGACGGTGCATTTTGGCAAATTTGACAGCCTCTTTAAAAATATCGTTAAGATCTTTGCTAATCATCTAAATTCTCCTCCAATCAATACTACTATCGGCCGTTTGACCGTTAGCATAAAAAAATTCTTCAATCTCTCTCCATCGTCAGACGCAGAGGAAACTGGTTCTCCCTGGCACGCTTGGTGGCCTGGTGGATCTTCGTCTCCGCGATCTCGTAAGTGTATCGACCGCAAACTCCCTTGCCCTTTTCGTGTATCGCAAGCATGATCTCGACAGCTTCGTCGTAACTCCTATGAAATATATCGGCCAAAATCTCCACAACGAAATCCATAGTCGTATAATCGTCGTTCCACATGATCACTTTATATAGCTTCGGCTCTTCGAGATCTACCTCGTTTACACTCTCGGTCCACTCTTTTTGTGCCAACGTTTTTCCTCGCATCCAAGATTTTCCGCCTCCCCTTCAGGGGATGCGCTTTAGATTATTTTAAGTATAGCATAATTTTCGATTTTTTCAAGTCTGTAGGGCTCCAGCTCCCAAACGAAGGGGAGTGGAGCAAGTTTCAAAAGAGAGATTCGTCAGCTTATATGCAGCTTTTGTTCCAGGCACCGACCAGATCTTCGGCAACGACAAGAGGGGTTTGCAGCCCCATCGAAAACCTGATAAGGCCCGGTGTCACACCCATCATTTTTTGGCTCTCTTCGTCGAAGTCTCTGTAGATGGTACTTGCCATATGCAGGCCCAGGGTTCTGTTGTCTCCGATGTTTGCAGTCTGAATAACTAGCTTCGTCTCGTTCAAAAATGCAAACGCGCGCTCTTTGGTTTGGCACTCTACCGTAAAAAGCGGTCCGCACCCATCGGCAAAAAGGGCTTCGTAGCGTAGATGGTGCTCATGGTCTGCCAGACTCGGGTGTCGCACTCTCACCCCTTCATCATGCAGCAAAGAGACAACCTTTTCAACCGACTCGTTGACTCTCTTTACCCTCAATGCCAAAGTCTCCAGCCCCAACATAGTCAAAAACGAGGCAAATGCGTTGGCACTCATGCCAAAATCACGCATCGAGCGCTTTTTCAAAACCATCATCAAAGCCCCTTTACCCTTTTGCAATATCTGATGCAAGGAGCCGAACTTCTCATCGTGAAGCTTCTCGTTTTCGCCTTTGAGTGCTCTGAATATCGCAGCTCCGCCCAAAGCTGCCGAGTGGCCGCTTATAATTTTTGTAGTGGAGTAGACGACTATATCGGCCCCCATTTTAAGGGGTTGAACTATAAGTGGCGTCAAAGTGTTGTCCACAACAAAAAGTGCTCTGTATCTGTCGCACAAAAGGGCTATACGGCGCAGGTCCGGCAGCCTCATGTTCGGGTTGCCTACACTCTCGACAAGTACCATTTTAACACCGCTCTCAAGCGCTTTTTCCATATAGTCGAAATCATCCACATCGCAAAAGAGGGGCTCTATGCCGAAGCGGGGCATCGTCTCTCTCATCATAGCGTAGGTTCCGCCGAAAAAGCCTCCTGCGCACAGAACTTTGTCGCCGCTTTGCAAAAAGGCGGTCAACACCATTGCGATCGCACCCATCCCGGAAGATGTAACGACCGCTCCCGCGCCTCCTTCCATTCCGGCAAGGGCATTTTCAAGCTTTCCTCCTGTCGGATTTCCCATCCTTGCGTATACAGGTTTTGCGGCCTCTCCGGCAAAGATAGCCTCGGCCTCTTGAGCGGATGCGTACCCGAAAGCAGCCGAAGGGGTTATGGAGGAGGCTATGGGACCCTCTCTGTTTGCCGTAAGCTCCGGGAGGAGTGTGTTAAAATATTCGTAGTGTTTCATTTTAATCCTTTACGTCGTCGGAGCGAAGCCCCGCCGCCTACGCTAACGCTGTGTTCGCTTCAGCAGCGGGCTCACGCGCAGCCAAGCCGCGCTTTTTTTATATTTGATTTTGATACGCTTTACGAGCAGAGCCCGAAAAGCTACGCTAACGCGACGAATAATTGAAAATTATAGCAAAAGAGTTATAGATGGCCAAAAAGATTTTCGTAACCGCTACAAACACTTCCGTAGGAAAGACCTACACAACTTTGTTGCTAATGAAAGAGGCTTCAAAATTGGGACTCAAGCCTGCGGCATTCAAGCCTATAGAAACCGGCGTTACAAACGGCATACCTTCAGACGGCACCCTGCTCTTTGAAGCTACACGCAACCTCAACACGTCATCCTCATGTCTGGAAGTAGAAGATGTGGTTCCTGTAACATACGGCCTTCCTGCCGCCCCATATGTAGCAAAAGGTGACAAGCACGTAGATATCTCCTTTATAGAAAAAAGCATGAGAAGAGTTGAAGAGGTTTGCGACATACTATTCATTGAAGGGGCGGGTGGAGTGATGGTTCCCGTAGAAGAGGGGTTGTTTATGATAGATTTTCCAAAGATTTTCGATGCCCATACCCTGCTTGTTTCACCATCCAAACTCGGCTCCATAAACGATACGCTTTTGAGCATAGAGGCGCTCAAAAACAGAGGTTTGCACTTTAGCCTTGCAATCAACCTTTTCGAAGAGGCAGAGAGTTTTGAAATTGTAACCAGACCCTACTATCTTGAAACAGGCATCGAACACTTCCTCCTTCCGACAGAGAGCCAGGAACTTCTTAAGAGCCTGCTAAAGACCGTAT
>JALSPH010000247.1 GCA_026986055.1 Campylobacterales bacterium | reverse complement strand
GCATAACGACCTGCGGGACACCCGCAGCCGCCGAAAAAATTTATTTTTTTGGTGGATTTCGGGTGCTGCCGCTTGTTAGGTGGCGCGAAGCGGCGCCTAACAAGCGGAAGGTTTACGCCCGCAGGCCGTTAGGCCGGTCGCGCAGCGACCGGCCTAACTATTTATTGTATTACAAATTGTACCGCCGTAAAACTTATATAACCATTTTTATGGTTTAAAAAACAAAAACGATCTCTTTTATAATGATAAAACCCTGTTTTGATGCAAAAAGTACCATTGCTTTGTGATAAACATTTACCAAAACAGACCAAATAACTGCTATGATACTCTTATGATAAAACTGTTTCTACTCATACCGGTACTTGCTCTTTCTCTTTACTCTGCAAAATTGAAGGAGTGGAACATAAACCCTACAAATGTCGAATTTGACTCTTTTAAAGTTTTAGATGCAAAAGAGATAATCCCAAAAAAGAGTGACTTAGCCGACTTTTCCGGAATTTCGGGTATCGCCTACGACAAAAAGTCTGGGCTGCTTTACGGAGTGAGCGACAAAGGGCTCTTCTACGTCATGAAGATAGAGATAGAAAACGACAAGATTAAAAAGCTCGAAGCTTTGCGGGTCACAAGAGTGAAAAAAAGGGACGGCAAACCATTCAAGGGTAAAAAGATGAGCGATGCGGAGGGTTTGTCTCTTTCGCCAAAAGGGCTTTTGGTCTCCTTCGAAAGGGAGCCGAGAGTTCTGCTCTTTAACAAAAAAGGGAGAGCGAAAAAAGAGTTGAAACTGCCGAAGCCTTTAAGGAAAAAAGAGAATTACCGCAAAAAGAACAAGATGCTCGAAGCGGTTTTGTACCACCCGAAACTGGGTCTTTTGAGTGCGCCGGAGGTTCCTTTGAAAAAGAGCGACAAAAGAGTGCACACGATATACGGCAAAAATGTACGCTTCAAACTCCCAGCCTCAGGCTCACTTACCGCGATGACTTTGACGGATGGAGGCAAGATAGTAGTTTTAGAGCGCAGTTTCAACCCTCTCTTTAGAAACAGAGCCGTTACCATCTCGCTGATAGACCCCGAAAGCAAAAAAGTAAAACGCATAGCAAAGCTAAAAAGCGAGGATGGTTGGCAGCTCGATAACTTTGAAGGTCTCACGAATATCGGAAACAACCGCTATTTAATGATAAGCGACGACAACGAAAACCCCCTTCAAAAGAGGCTGTTGGTACTTTTTTCAATAAAAGAGTAACTCTACTATTTCCTCTTTTTTGCAATGCGTTCTCTGTTTACAGAGCGTATCCAGAGCCAGTTTACCAGGTAGTAGACGGTAATCGAAACCGTGACGGAGTAGAAAAGTGTGCCGACATAAAGCGGTACGAATATATCGTCAAGATGCTCTTGAAACCACTCCATCGTCATCTCTACGTCGTGAAGAGGCTCCATTCCCAAAAGCCACGTTCCGGTCAGATACTCCATATAGTACATAGGGGGCATCGTAAAGGGGTTCGAGAGCCACACCATCGAGATGGCTATGGGTATATTGAAACGTATGAAGGGAGATACGGCCAAAACGGCAAGCATCTGAAAAGGCATAGGGAT
>JALSPH010000246.1 GCA_026986055.1 Campylobacterales bacterium | reverse complement strand
ACTGGTACATGCCGGTATTCCTATAGCCGATGCACTCGATACGGCGACCGGTATGATAGACAATGCCGTAATGAAAGAGAAGCTTGAAGCTGTGAAAGTTTCCGTTTCACGCGGCGTGAGCCTCACTGAAGCTTTCAAAGATACCGGTGTTTTTGAAAATATGATAATTCAGATGATCTCTGCCGGTGAAAGCAGCGGTCAGCTCGATAATATGATGAGAAAAGTGACCGATTACTACCGTATGCGCTTCAACTATATACTCGACAATATGTCTTCATATATTGAGCCTATTATGCTGGCGATCATAGCCGGACTCGTACTGCTTCTTGCACTCGGAATCTTCCTGCCGATGTGGGATATGGCAAGAGCCGTCAAAGGGCACTAAGAGCTTTCAATTTCTCATAGGTCGAATCCTTTTTCAAAAGGCCGGCCTCATAGAGAAACTGGGAGGGAAAGAAACTTATATCTTTGAAGCTGTCATACTTTGCATAAGAGAGGAAAAGTATACTTTTCGCTCTGGTGACGGCAACGTAAAAGAGTCTTCTCTCCTCCTCCACGCTGCCGCCCTGAGCCGCCAGTTTTCTGTTTGGAAAACGACCATCCATCAAATCTATAACGTAAACCTCTTCAAACTCAAGCCCTTTGCTCGCATGTACGGTCAGCAGGTTTACACCCTCACCTTCACTAAGCTCTCTGCCTCCGAGCACCATGGCGTTGATGAACTTTTCCAAACTTCCGTACGACTGCGCTAGCTGAAGCAGCAACACGCCTTTTCTCTTTATGCGCTCTTTGGCCTCATCCTTTTTTGCAGCGTCGATTTCACCGTTTTTGAGTGTCGCCCGCTGAGTAGAGAGATACTCTGAAATATAGCTGTAAATATCCGAGGCTAAAATATATCTCATTATCGAAAGAGGCTGTTTCTTGTTTTTCAATCCCGACATAAGATTGTAGAAGCTATAGAGAAACTTCACTCCATCGCTGTTTAAGGATGGGTGTTTTAAAAGTGGGTGCGCCATAAACTTCTCATCGAGGCCAAGATTGGAAAATCTCGAAACTGACCCTATTTGCGTTGGATGGTCAAATAGTCCAAGCTGATAGTTTATCCCCCTTGCCTTGAAAGGGTTTGTCATCTCTTTCGGTGCAAAAAGCCCTTTGAGCATGTCCCCTTCACCAAGAGTCACGAGCCCCTCGAAAAGCTCCTTTGCCGTAGCGCTTCCGACTCCTTTTGCATACTCGAAGATATGTATGAACGCCATCATATCTTTCGGGTTTGCCAAAAGAGTGGCGATATCAAGTGCCGCCTTAACCTCTTTCGCATCAAAGAAACTGCGTCCCCCTTTACGCCTACAAGCGATCCCCTCATCTCTTAGCATAGCCTCTATACCGTCAGCGGATGCGTTGTTTCTGAAGATCACCGCTATTTCGTTATGAGGCGTCATTGAGCGCCGTATAGTTTTGGCGATGGATTCATATTGTTGAAGAAGGTTTTCGAATATCAACAGTTTAGGCATAACCGCCCTACTCTCTCTTACCACCTCAAGCTGTTTCAGGTAGATCCTCTCGTTATGTTCTATCACTCTGTTTGCAAGTTCGAGTATCGCAGCCGTGGAGCGGTAATTCTTCTTTAGAGTATATATCCTTGCATCATCATATTTTTGGGTAAATGATCCTATTATCTTGATATTCGCACCGTTAAAGGCGTAAATGCTCTGGTCATAGTCGCCGACACAAAAGAGAGAGTCGGCATCCATAGCATCTATGAGACTCCCTTGAAGCTCGTTGGTGTCCTGATACTCATCTACAAGTATCTCTTTAAAGTTGACTCCACCCCTTTTTACCTCTTCACGCATCATTATCAAGAGGTCGTTGAAATCTACAAAACCGAACTCTCTTTTGGTCTCTTCGAACTCTTTTACTATATCGAGATAGATATCCAAAAAAGGTTCGTGCCCCTCGTGGCGTTTTGGAAGCCAAACTTCAAAAGGCTCCTTTGTCGCATTTTGAAAAAGTGAATATATGTCGTAAAGATAGTTTGCCGCAAATGGCTGAGTATCGGCACCTATATGGTGGAACTGCCTCTTTTCGTATATGCTTCTAAAAAGTCTCTTCAGCTCAGTCGGCTGCTTTAGGTTCAAATCTCTTTTCACCCTTTTAAGGTGCCTGTAACTTACGGCATGAAATGTGCCCGCTTCAATCCTTCCGGCAACCTCTTTGGAAAAAAAACCCCCAAGGCGCTCTATCATCTCCGCCGCTGCCTTGTTGGTAAAGGTAAGAAGCAAAATATCCTCCGGCTCTATGCCGTTTGAAAGCAGATAACCTATTCGGCCGACGATTGTCGAGGTTTTTCCGGTACCTGCGGAAGCGATAACCAGGTTGTGACCAAACGGTGCTTTGGCAGCCTCAAGCTGCTCTTTGTTCAGGTTCGATAAAGGCATTGCTATAGCTTTTTAAATGGATTGTTTGAGTCTATGCTATTAATACCTTGCTTCTTCATCTTCTTCCATATCTTTTTGGATACCTCGCACCTCTAAAACACTCCTGGCATATTCCAAAACCAAAGTTCGGCGGCAAAGGTTTACCGCACCTTTTGCAGGCTCTGGCAAAAACACCTTTGCGTAAAGATCGCTCTATAAAAGCGTTTAAAATCTCTCGCGCCTTGAGAGCATTTTCTACATCCACGAAATAGTCGCCAAACCTATAGGAGAGCCATAGGTACAAAGATACCTCTTTTACTCTCTCTTCGGCATCAAAGAGCATATCGGAAGTCTGAGCTACTTCAGGAAGCTCTTTTGGCAGGGTAAAAGGTATAGGTTCACCACTTTCCAAAGATATAAGATAGCGGTGAAAAACGCTCTCAAGGTAGGCTGAACCTAAAGAGAGAGGCGCGCAAGAGAGGTGATATTTCGATTTTAGATCCAGAGAGTATAGGTCAACCATTTTGGCAATCTCAAGCATGTTCTCTATATTTGCCGCTACAAAAGGGCCGTCAAACTTCATGTTTTTTACAAAAAAGCCCAAAATTTCAGAAAGACTCTGCGTCTCTATAATCTTGGCAACGAGCTCTATATGCTCCAAGTTGGCCATGACGCGGTAAGGGCCGCCAATTTCGGGTGAAGGCTCATCTATAAGCTCTGAAACACTCTTTAAAACAGCTCCCGTAACGGCACCCACAAACCCCTCTTCATGCAGCCCGTAACGACCGGCTCGTCCCGCTATCTGGCGTACTTCGGACGGTGTTAGAAGCCTGCGGCTCTGACCGTCGAATTTTGAATCCCTTGCAAAAAGAATAGTCCTTATAGGAAGATTCAGACCCATAGCTATCGCATCCGTAGCTACCAAAATCTGAGACTCCCCTTCACGAAATCTTCTGGCCTCCTCTCTTCTCACTTCCGGACTCAAATTTCCATAAACGACCGAGACATCGTATCTGCCGCTTAGCTGCTCTTTCAGAGCCAATACATCTTTTCTTGAGAAGGCGACTATCGCAGTAGCGGGCTCCAGTTTTTTCAAAGATGTGGGGTGGTGATTTAGTATAAGAGGAGCTTTACGCTCAAATTTTATTATCTCGAGCTCCTCACCGAGCCATTCGGCAAGCTCCTTTACCGCCTCAAGTGCATCTTCACTACCCGTCATGATCACTTTTTGAGCCGGAATCCCTATGATTGCGTTGGCCCAAGCCCACCCTCTGTCAGGATCCGCAATCATCTGTACCTCATCTATGACGCAAACATCCACCTCCATCTGAAAGTTTGCCATCTCTATCGTTGAACTTATATGTGCAGCCTCTTCATCTATTATCTGCTCCTCTCCCGTTACCAAAGAGGCAGCCACACCCCACTTCTGCAGAGTCTCATACCCTTCCAGTGCCAAAAGTCTCAAAGGGGCGAGGTAGTAGCCCGTGTCGGCATCTTTTAAAACTTTCATAGCCGAATATGTCTTGCCGCTGTTTGTCGGCCCTACATGAAATATAAGCTTTCTACCCATCTCCCTGGCAAGCGGAAAGAGGTTTTTGAAATCTCTTATCGTTCTTGCAAGAAGCTCCTCTTTCTGTTTTTTCAGCTTCAAACCCTCAATCTGCCTTGCAAAATGCCTGTTTATATTTTTGAGTGTCTTGTATGGTATTTCAAGTATCTGCTTTTGCGAAATCACATCCGTTACCGCTTCAGCTATGGTTTGCCTGACCTGCTCTCTTTTCAAGTCGAGCCCGTCGGCCTCTTGCATCAACGCATCCTCCAAAGAGGCAAGCTCTGCGTCAAACCTCGCTTCCACCTCGGCACGCCTGCAATTAAAATCTTCATCTATGCCAAGCTCCTCGCCAAGCCAGACGGTTTGATAGAACCACCTCTTCTCGATCTCAAGCAAAAGCCTGTACTCTACACTCCATTCGCTTTTTTGAAAAATCTCTTTTTCGACATTTTTGAAAACTCTTATGCTGTCGTCGGTGAATTCGATATGTGCGATCTCATATGAGCTTAAAATCTCTTTGGCAAAGTCGTCCGCGATAGGCACAGCGACAAAGTCGCATTTTTGGGGTGCTCTTTTTAAAGACTCGACAATCTTATCTCTTGGCAAATATCTGTTTGGGCGTGCAGCGAGCTTTAAAAACTCATCGATCTTTCTCTCTTTCGCCCTGATCGCCTCCTCTTTGGACTCTTTCAGTTTCATTAAAAGTCTCTCTTCAGGCTCTTTTAAAACCTCATCATCGTCAAACGGCGTGCACTCAAGCTCAAATATTTTATGAAATCGCTCCTCGAAAATTTCGAACTTGAAAGAGTGGTAGAAAACAAATCTTCCCTCTTCATCGAAAACTCCGTCACCGGCAGCTTCAAGAGAGTCTCTTTTACGCTCGTTTCTAAGTTTTGCAAGAGCTTTGGCGATACGCTTAGGCGTTATCTTTTTAAGCCTTGACTCTTCGAACTGCTCTTTTATCGCAGCGGCTTCTGTCGGAGTGTGCTCTATTTGAGCGAGAATCTCATCGATCTTTTTTCGCCTCTCCTCTATGTTTGGAACACTCCTTTGGGGACCGAATGTGGTATCGAGAGACTTCAGATACTCGGTTATAAGCGCCCTGTCATCCGAGTCGGCTGCGGACCATAGGCGCCTGAAGGCTCTAACGAGATCCGCTTTGCTCAAATGCTGCTCTTTAAGCGACAAGATCATCGCCATCTCTATAAGGTTGTCAAGAGGTACTCTCTCTATCCCCTCATCAAACCCTGCACCTCCGAAAATCTTACGAATAGTCTGGTTATATTTGATAAGCTTTTTCTTCTTTTTTGCCATACTCTTAAGTGCTTACAAGCGAAGTTGGAACTTCACGATCAGCTCTATTTTCCTTTCGGCCTGAATGCCTTTATAACGCTCTCATCGGTCACCATATAGCGGCCGCCTATCAGATCTATGCAGTACGGGACGGCAGGAAAGACGGCATCCAGACACTCTCTGATCGACTTTGGCTTGCCGGGAAGGTTTATGATGAGGCTTTTGCCGCACACACCGGCACTCTGACGGCTAAGTATCGCCGTAGGAACATACTTCAGGCTCACCTGTCTCATAAGCTCGCCGAACCCTGGAAGCATCTTTTCGCACACCGCTTCCGTTGCCTCGGGAGTTACATCTCTTGGAGCGGGTCCGGTGCCTCCGGTTGTGACTATAAGGTCGCACTCTGCATCGGACAACTCCTTCAAAGCCTTCTCTATCTCCTTCTGCTCATCGGGAACGCATCTGTAGAAAAACTCCAATTCGTTTTGCAGATACTCTTTAAGCGTATCCATAATAGCGACACCTGAGATATCCTCATATATACCTGCACTCGCCCTGTCGCTTGCCGTCACTACCCCGACCTTTATTCTATCCACTGACAACTCCTTCTTTCAACATATGTCCATACGGTTTGAAAAGATAGCTCTGACCGAAGTTTTTGAAAAAGTCATGAGCCTCCATGGCGTCGATTATCTTATCTTTTCCACCCAAATAGATCTCTATCTTTACTCCGCGGGTTGCAACGCTTTGTAGCTTCTCTTCGGGCCACTCGTACTCAAGAAGCTCTTCAAGCTCTTTAAGAGTACCCATTTTCAAAAAAGATGACAACTCGCTATATTCGGCAGGATATGCTGCATTTTTCAAAAAACCGCTCAGATAGTGCGATGGATCCTTTTTGAAATAGAGCTTTTGAGCCTTTTTGAAAGCCTTTGACCTATTTAAAAAATATGAAGGAGAGAGAAGCAAAAGCCTCTCCACCCTCTCTTCGGTCTTATAAACATACTCTAGAGCTTTGATAGCGCCGTAACTGAAACCGGCCACTACATACGGGTTGCCCCTATACTCTTTTAGAAACTCATCGAAAAGTATCGACTCGTTTTGCAGACTAAAGCCGCTAAAATATCTCATTCAAAAGCTCTTTCACATCCTCTTTTGTGACCATCTCTTTTTCGACTATCTCGTTTGCAAGGCGCATTATACCCTCTTCGGTTCTGGCTATGAAGCTCTCCACTTCCGATCTTGCCTCTGAAACTATCTCGATCTCGGCATTTGCGGCAGAGGCAGGCTCTGCTACCATGCCGTATCGCTCTACCATATCTTTGGCAATTAGACGAGCCTCTTTTATATCTTTTGCGGCATTCGTGAAGTGTTCGTTGTAGTGAAGATGCATCATGACGTCACCCGCAAGAAGGACTTTTATGCGGTTTACCATCTCGGTCTTGGAGACGATCTCCTTTTCTGGCTTTTGAAAATGGTCGGTGAGCAGACCTATCTTATCGAACTCGATCTCAAGCCAATATGCCGCAGCCGCCTTTGCAGCCTGGTAGCAAGCCAAAATCCTCTTCTCCTCTTGCGAATATGTCATAATCTTTCTTTTTCCAAGAAGCACCTTATCTTTTACCGCTAGAAAGTCGCTCGTTTCTATGATCTTTTTTCCCTCTTTAAGAGCATGTATCGCAGCTTCGTTTACCAAAGAGGAGAGAGCCGCTCCGCTAAAACCGACACTCATCTGCGCAATCTCTTCAAGATCCAAACTGTATGGCTTGTTGGAGAGGTAGATTCTTAAGATAGACTCCCTCTCCTCTTTGTTCGGCAAAGAGACATGTACTCTTCTGTCAAACCTGCCCGGTCTTAAAAGTGCATCGTCAAGCATCTCAATCTTGTTAGTAGCGGCTATCACTATAACGCCGCTGCTATCTTCGAAACCATCCATCTCGGTCAGGAGCTGATTCAAAGTAGCTTCCCGCTCATCGTTTCTCATTCCTCCGCGCGCTTTCCCTACGGCATCTATCTCATCTATAAATATTATCGCCGGTGCAGTC
>JALSPH010000245.1 GCA_026986055.1 Campylobacterales bacterium | reverse complement strand
CGGTCTTGCAAAAGAGGAGATAGGCCCTTTCATCAAGTTTGCCAAAGCTCTTTATGAAGTATATATGGATAAAGATGCGGAGATGATCGAAATCAACCCGCTCATCAAGACAGGTGACGGAAAATTCCTGGCACTCGATGCAAAAATGGGCTTTGACGACAACGCTCTTGGAAGACATCCCGATATTCTTGAGATGAGAGACCTTAACGAAGAGGAGCCTACGGAGATAGAGGCAAAAGAGCATGGTCTAAGCTACATCAAACTTGATGGAAACGTAGGGTGTATGGTTAACGGTGCAGGGCTTGCAATGGCTACGATGGATATTATCAAGCATGAAGGGGGCGAGCCTGCGAACTTCCTCGACGTGGGTGGCGGGGCTAACCCGGAGACCGTTGCCAAGGGCTTCGAAATAATTTTGAAAGATCCAAACGTTAAAGCGATATTCGTAAATATATTCGGCGGTATCGTTCGGTGTGACCGTGTGGCAAACGGAATTTTGGAAGCTACCAAAATAACTGACGTAAATGTACCTGTCATAGTAAGGCTTGACGGTACGAATGCAAAAGAGGCGGCCGAGATATTGAATAGTGCCGGCATAAAGAATATCATAGCGGCAGAAGATCTGGCAGACGGTGCTAAAAAAGCGGTAGAAGCTGCGAAGTAAGGAGTTGTAGAGATGAGCATACTTGTAAACAAAGATACTAAGGTGATCGTCCAGGGATTCACCGGCAAAGAGGGAACTTTCCATGCATCTCAATGCATCGAGTACGGAACCAAAATAGTCGGAGGAGTGACTCCAGGCAAAGGGGGACAGGAGCATTTGGGACAGCCTGTTTTCAATACGGTAAAAGAGGCGGTTGAGACTACGGGAGCGACCGTTTCGATGATATTCGTTCCGCCGGCTTTCGTTTCGGATGCGGTCATGGAGGCTGCAGATGCTGGAATAAAGCTTGCCGTGATAATCACGGAAGGTGCACCCGTCAAAGATATGATGTACGCAAAAGCATACGCTACAAAAAAGGGTATGAACACTATAGGGCCGAACTGTCCGGGAATCATCACTGCTGAAGAGTGTAAAATAGGGATTATGCCGGGCTTCATTTTCAAAAAAGGTCCCGTAGGTCTTATCTCCAAATCGGGAACTCTGACTTATGAAGCTTCAAACCAGGTGGTAAAAGAGGGGCTTGGCATAACCACGGCGGTAGGAATCGGCGGTGACCCGATTATCGGACTTAGTTACAAGCAGCTTCTTCCGATGTTCGAAGCGGATCCGGAGACTGAAGCTATCGTCATGATAGGCGAAATCGGAGGAGATCTGGAGATTCAGGCTGCCGAGTTCATAAAAGATCATATAACAAAGCCGGTTGTAGCGTTCATCGCAGGCCAAACTGCTCCGAAAGGTAAGAGAATGGGCCATGCCGGTGCTATCATATCGGGCGGAAGCGGAACGGCAGCCGAAAAGATGGCAGCTTTGGAAGCAGCAGGTGTGAAGGTTGTCGTATCTCCTGCAGACATTGGAAAAGCAGTTAAAGAAGTGATGGGTAGATAGAGAAAATGGTCAAGACATATGAAGTTGCCAACATAAGGTGCGAAGGGTGTGCCAACACTATTAAAAAGGAGCTCTCTGAGCATTTTGGTAACAGTGTCGAAGTAGATTTGACTGTAGTGCCACGAAAGGTAACAGTGGAGATAAAGGAGGATGGCGATGAAGAGCTTTTTATTTCGACATTAAGAAAGCTGGGCTATCCTCTATACGATGATGAAGTTTCAAGCATCGAAGGCGTGGTGATGAAGGGTAAAAGTTTCGTCTCTTGCGCAGTAGGAAAATTCAACCCAACGAAGGAGAAGCAATGAGTCTAATGAAAGCGCCGGAAAATACTCCGGTTTGGACAGACGAAAGTAGATGTAAAGCTTGCGACATTTGTGTCGCGGTTTGCCCAGCGGGAGTTTTGGCTATGAGGTACGAGCCTCACTCTGTTTTGGGAGCTATGATAACCGTCGAAGCTCCCGAACTTTGCATTGGCTGCAACGATTGCGAGTTGACATGCCCGGATTTCGCTATTTTTGTAGCTGACAGAAAAGAGTACAAGTTCGCTAAATTGACCGATGCCGCAAAAGAGCGTGCCGAAAAGATCAAACAAAACAATTATATGACGCTAAGCGCATCATAAGGAGTAGATATGGCAAGAGAAGTAATATCAAGCGGTAACGACCTGGCGGCAATTGCTGCAGTCGATGCTGGATGTATGTTTTTCGGGGGTTACCCGATTACCCCTTCAAGCGAGGTTATGCACACAATCTCCGACCTTCTGCCAAAAGTTGGCGGCGTATGTATCCAGATGGAGGATGAGATTGCAGGAATTTGTGCCGCAATCGGTGCGTCAATGAGCGGTGTACGCGCTATGACGGCCACATCCGGACCGGGAATGTCTCTAAAGGCTGAAAACCTAGGTCTTGCACAAATGGCGGAAGTCCCTTTGGTTGTCGTAGACGTTATGAGGGGCGGTCCTTCCACAGGCCTTCCTACACGTGTTTCACAAGGTGATGTTTCACAGGCTAAAAACCCTTCACACGGCGACTACAAATCAATTACGCTTTGTGCAGGTAACTTGGATGAGTGTTATACGGAAGTCATCAGAGCTTTCAACCTTGCCGATAGATTCATGCAGCCAGTTATCGTTCTACTTGACGAAACTATAGGCCATATGCATGCAAAAGCGGTGCTTCCCGACCTTGAAGAGGTTAAAGCGGGAATAAAACCGAGAAAAACATTCGAAGGACCTGCCGAAGAGTATAGGCCTTACGGAGTCGCTCAGGATGAGCCTGCGGTTCTTAACCCGATGTTCAAAGGTTACAGATACCACTTCACGGGACTTCATCACGATGCTATGGGATTCCCGACCGAAGAGATAGAGACATGTCGAAAGCTTATCGACAGACTCTTTAGAAAAGTGGATGAGCATAAAGATGAGCTTGAATCTAACGAAGAGTTCATGCTCGATGATGCAGAAATACTTATAATAGGCTACGGATCTGCTTCACTTGCAGTCAAAGAGGCGATCATAAGGCTGAGAGACGAGGGAATAAAAGCAGGAATGTTCAGACCGATCACTCTATGGCCGAGTCCTGAAGAGAGACTTTACGAGCTTGGACAAAAGTTTGATAAAGTTCTTTCTGTCGAGTTGAATCAGGGGCAATATCTCGAAGAGATTCAGCGTGCAATGGGCAGAAAAGATATACAAAAACTTACCAAAACGAACGGGCGGCCGTTCTCGCCGCAAGATATTATAGATAAAGTGAAGGAGGTCTTCTGATATGGCTTTTAATTATGATGAGTATTTAAGATTGGACAAAATGCCGACACTTTGGTGTTGGGGTTGCGGTGACGGAGTTATACTGAAAGCTTTCATACGTGCAATCGATAAACTAGGAATAAGCAAAGATGACGTATGTGTGGTTTCTGGAATCGGTTGTTCAGGACGTTTCAGTTCGTATGTCGATTTCAACACTGTCCATACTACACACGGTAGAACAGTCGCCTATGCGACAGGTATAAAGCTTGCGAACCCGGACAAACATGTCATATGCGTCGCAGGTGACGGAGACGCTTTGGCGATCGGCGGTAACCATACCATTCACGGATGCAGAAGAAACATTGATATTACGATGATAGTTATCAACAACTTCATCTACGGTCTTACCAACTCTCAAACCTCTCCTACGACTCCGAGAGGTTACTGGTCCGTTACTATGAAGCAGGGTAATATCGACCCGACTTTCGACGGATGTGAGCTTGCAATAGCCTCAGGTGCATCATTTGTCGCTCGTGAAAAAGTTACGGAGCCCAAAAAATTGGAGAAAGTGTTTGTCAAAGCGCTGCAGCATAAAGGGTTTGCATATCTTGATATATTGTCAAACTGCCATATCAACCTTGGTAGAAAGAACAAGATGGCTTCTGCTATGGATAATCTCGACTGGATCGACGAGATAACGATGCCTAAGAAGAAGTACGACGCACTCTCTGAAGAGGAGAAGCTCAACAAGCTGCCTACAGGTATCTTGAAAGAGGATACGGAAGCGGAAGAGTATTGCGATATGTACGGCAAGCTTCAAGAGGTCTATCAGGGCAAGCGCGAGAAGTTTACGCCGGCCGATTTCAAAAAAGTAATTTAAGGGGTTGTTCATGAGCAGAATTATAATGCGCTTTACCGGTGTAGGAGGGCAGGGTGTCCTTCTTGCCGGTGAAATTTTCGCTGCTGCAAAAATAAAGATGGGAGGGTATGGCGTAAAGACAGCAACATATACCTCTCAGGTCCGCGGAGGACCTACGGTCGTCGACATTCAACTTGACGACAAGGAAATCTGGTATCCATATGCAATAGATGGTCAGATCGGGTTCATGCTCTCTGTTGCCGACAAGAGTTACCAACTCTTTAAAAAGGGTGTCAAAGAGGGCGGAATAATCGTTATCGACCCAAATCTTGTATATCCGACAGAAGAGGATAGAAAGAAGTGGAAGATAGTCGAGATTCCTATCATCACTATCGCGAAAGAGGAGGTTGGTAACGTCATTACACAAAGTGTCGTTGCACTCGCTATAGCCAATACCTTCACGAACGCTATTCCCGAAGATGTACTTATAGAGACCATGCTTAGCAAAGTCCCCAAAAAGGTACACGAAGCGAACCTCAAGGCTTACGAGCTTGGAAAAAAATATGCTCTCGAAGCTCTTGAAAAGATGAAGCAAGAGGCTTAATCGACAAACTATCTCAAGGAGGGCTTCGGCCCTCTTAAACTCCTATTCTAAAAATTAAAACTTCCTGAAACAAAGATAAATTTATGGTATAATGTCACCAGGTACGGCGGATGCTTGCATGGTATGACCATGAGGAAAGTCCGGGCTGCAGTGAAGCAGGGTTCCGTCTAACGGACGGCCACCGCAAGGTGAGGGACAGTGCAACAGAGAGCAGACCGCCCGCCCATGTTTTCACTCATTTTATTGTGGAAGTCGGAAAAGAATTTTTTTCTATATGAACATTCACGGTTTAATATACTGAAAACATGGGCGGGTAAGGGTGAAACGGCGGGGTAAGAGCCCACCAGCGCCTTGAGCGATCTTGGCGGCTATGTAAACCCAACCCGCAGCAAGAAGGGTATGGTAAAAGCTTCACGTTTTTACCCTTCGCTTGAGCGTCATGGCGACATGGCGAATAGATAAATAAGCATCCAAGACATAACCCGGCTTACAGCCGTACCTCTCCATTTGAAAACCAAGTTTTCACTTCAAAGTGTTACAATTTTACCAGCTTCAAAATAATTGATCCAACATATAAAAAATTTATACCAATAAAGGAACCTTTTTTGTAGAATCTTTATTACAAATAGAATCTTTTGAAAGGGGATAACGATGAAAAAAATCACTTCATTGTTTTTAAGTGTTGCCACTGCATCGGTTTTGATGGCAGGAGGAGGTCATGGAGCCCACTGGGGATATAGCGGAGATACCGGTCCTGAAAACTGGGGAAATCTCGCCGATGAGTACATCATGTGTAAGCTTGGGAAAAATCAGTCGCCGATCGATATAAAAACGTCAAACGCTTTTGACACAGACCTTCCTGCTATAGGAATAGATTACAAGTCCGCTTCAAAAGAGGAGCTCAACAACGGCCATACCGTTCAGGTCAATATAGTTCCAGGCAGTTCTATTACGGTAGATGGCATAAAATTCGAACTAAAACAGTTTCACTTCCATACTCCAAGTGAAAATACGATAGACGGAAAATATTTCCCTCTTGAAGCGCACTTCGTTCATGCCGATGAGAACGGAAACCTTGCCGTTATCGGCGTAATGTTCGAGTACGGTGCAAAAAACCCTGTAATCGAAAAGATTTGGGAAGAGATGCCTGAACATGCAAAAGAGGTAGAGAAACTTACAATTTCAGCTGAAGATGTGAAAAATATTCTTCCTGCAAACAGAGATTATTACCGCTTCAACGGTTCTCTTACAACTCCTCCTTGTTCAGAGGGTGTTAGATGGTTCGTTATGAAAGAGCCTGTAACTATAAGCAAAGAGCAGGTTAAAAAATTTGCGGAGGTGATGCACCATCCGAACAACCGCCCGGTACAGCCGGTGAACGCTCGTATCATCTTGAAATAACTCTTGAAAGAGGTAGTGGAGAGCTTTCCGCTACCTCTTAAGTTTCGTAAATTTGGCACCCTCTAATGTAAGGTTGTATATAAATGAAAGCTACTGCTAAAGAGTGCTAGTCTGCTGTTTTTCCGTCTATAAGAAGTGATCAACCAACAAGCTCTACTCCAATTTCTTAACTAGCTTATAACGCATCAATTTTAGCATACTCTTTTAAATTGATAGAGCCTCGGAATATGAAAGCGCAATCTTAAGAGAGTCGTTGTACAATAGCCCTATTTTAAAATATAACGACTACTATAGCGGGAGTGAAATGAAACGCTGTTTTTTTGCTATTTTTGTTTTGCCATTGACTCTGTTTGCACAAATTCACTACGCAAAGCTCGAACCTGTAGAGACTTATCAGATAAAGTCGGCGGTCTCGGGAAAGGTTCTTTTTGCCGATGAGAAGATGGAGGGTAGAGTAGGCTCCTCATCACCTGTGGTGAAGATAGATGACGTCGTAGAAAAGGAGCAGCTAAAAGCCCTCGAAGTGACACTCGATGTTTTGAACGAGACGCTGGAGTTGACCAAAGAGATGGAAAAGGTGCAAGAAGGTGTCTATGAAAGGGATCTTGCCTACTACAACCGTATCAAAGATCTGAAAACCAAGTCGAAAACCGAAAAAGACAGAGTTTTTGCCGCAATGTCCGCTTCAAAAAATCAGCTTTTAAGCCTCAAAGAGAAGATGGCCAATTTGAAAAAACAGATCGCAGATACGAAGTATCAGATAGTGAAGCTTAAGGATCTTATTGATAAAAAAAGTGTCTCTGCAGAGGGGCTCTATATATACAGAGTCTCCGTCAGAGCGGGAGACTACGTAAATCCGGGAGTACTTCTTCTAACGGCTATGGATACAAGTAAAGGTAGATTGACTCTATATTTAGATGCCGACGAGGTAAAAGATCTATCTTCCAAAAAGATTTTTATAGACGGAAAAGAGAGCGATCTGAAATTTTCCAAAGTGCTGAAAGTTGCCGATTCCGTCCATATTTCGGCATATAGGGCGGAGATAATAGTCGAAAGTCCGAAAGGACTTTTTTCGAGACTTCTGAAAGTGGAGATTAAGTGATGAAGGTAACTGCATGCCCTTTGGACTGTTACGATGCCTGTGCAGTTGTGGTA
>JALSPH010000244.1 GCA_026986055.1 Campylobacterales bacterium | reverse complement strand
CCGCCAGAAAGAAGCCGTGAAGAATGTTTTTTAGGTGATTGGAGAATTTGTCCATATATTTATACTTTTACTTTATGAAATAGATAGAGTGAAATGATATCGAAATAATATGAGAAGTTTTTTGAAATAGAGTGCAAGAACCATTTAGTCGTAAAAGCACTTGTTTACGACAGTTACGGTATATATCAATCGATAGTAATTCAGATGTCAAATAGAAATTTGATAAGTTAATGTGTATTTAAGTTTTAGTGTATATACTTAAAGTATAAACTTTAAAGGATATTTTATGACTGTTACGGCAAAAGATTTGAGATTTAAAATATCGATGCTTTTTGATGCTTTAAGCAAGGGTGAAGAGATAACTATTACATATAGAGGTAAAGCAAGGGCAAAACTCATTAGTACAAATAGTCAAAAGAGTCAAAAAGAGGATGTCGCTTTCGGCATATGGAGTGATAGGGGTGAAAGTGTGGATAGCATGGTAAGAGAGATGAGGTCGGGTAGAAATTTTGATATGTAACTATTTAGTAGATACCGATATTTTGATTTGGTATCTAAAGGGTAACCAAAAAGCGAAAAAACTTTTGCACTCGATCGATTTCTCAATATCTGTTGTAACATATATTGAGCTTATGCAGGGTATGAGAAATAAACAAGAGTTAATCTCTTTTAAAAAGATGATGGAGTCGTGGAATATAAAGGTGATTTATATAGATGAAGAGATTTCCGCAAAGGCACTTTTTTATATTGAAGAGTACTGTTTAAGTCATTCAATGGCACTTGCAGATGCTCTGATCGCATCTACATGTACGAAGTATGGATATACTTTAGTAACGGCAAATGATAAGCACTATCGGCATATTAATAGTTTACATTTGGATATTTTTCGACCGGAAGCATGAGAGTCAAAGTGAACGGGAATGGGGGAAGTCCATTATCAAAGTGTAATCATCTCAAAACCGCTCTCCATAGAGTCGGCTACCCCTTTTGCAAAAAGCCAGAGGGCCGCGTTCAGTTTTGCGATTTGAAGCAGCTCTTTTGAGGGATTTTTAACCATCTCTATGCTTTTATCTCTCTCTATTGGTTTGAAAGATTTTTTATAGTTTATACCGAACTTTGCAGGGTCGATCGAGATCTCCTCACAATTTTGCGACTCGCATACCCATATGCGGCACTTCCCGAAAATCTCCGGCGTTCCCTCGTTTCCTTTGACAATTACAAGCCGTCTGTACCTCTCTGCGAAAATTTCAATATATCTTTCTATGTAAGGTTTGTGAAAGACCCCAATCAGTGCCGTGTCGCAGCTGCCGACGCCCGGAAGGCGTTCTATCGTATTCAGTCCCGTGCGGATGCCGAGCTCCTGCCTTACGGAGGTTAGTGCCGCAAGTTTTGGAGAGTACTTGCTTCTGTCGAAGTAGTGCAGGTTGGCCGGCATACTCAGGCTCTCAACTATCTCTTTTACCGTAGCTCCACCCTTTGCGGGCTGCAACGCCCCTCCGGGTATGGCGATATTGACTCCAAAAGGCTCCAAAAGGCGTGCGGCGAGCGGAAATATGTAAGGGTTGTCGACTTTCCCGTCGAAGGGGTAGCCGATCTCTATGCCGTTTTCTATACGATTGCCTTTTTGGCTTACATCGTCTATAGCTTTGAGTGCGGCATGAAACTCAATAGTGGTTTCCGGTTTGAGTCGCCAGCCAAGCAAGAAAGCGGCCGTCTGCTCCCTTGAGGCTTCGCCTTCAAGCATCTGGCTCATGGCGTCGTACATCTCTTCGTCAGTGAGGTCGCGATTGTGTTTTGTGCCGGTTCCGACGCATTTTATATATTTTATGAAAGATTGGCTCATGGGGACCTTTTTAACTAAAAACTAAAAATTAAAAACTAAAAATTTAGGGTGGTGATATCTTCGCTACGCGTTTTGAATGTTGGATGGAGGTACGGAAGCTGTGCTTCCTTTACCACTCAACACTCATAACTCATAACTTATCACGCCCCCATCTCCCTTCTAAGCTGTTCAAGTCGCTCTATGCGCTGCTCGGTAGTCGGGTGTGTCCTAAATAGGTTGGCGAAGCTGAAATCTTTGCCGGTGAAAGGGTTGACGATAAACATATGCGCAGTTTCGGGCGTAGCTTCGGGCAGCATACCTCTTCTGTTGTAGTTTTCTAGCTTCATCAAAGCGCTTGCGAGCCATTCTGGATGTCCGGTGAGGCGTGCCGCGCCCGCATCTGCTTCGAACTCTCTGCTTCTGCTGACCGCCATCTGTATGATACCTGCTGCAAGAGGCAGTATGATGGACATAACAAGCATCAGTATAGGGTTGGGGGAGTTGTTGTCCCTGCCGCCGAATATCGCTCCAAACTGCATTATGTTCGCTATCCAGGCTATCGCTCCGGCAATCGTCGCTGCTATGGTTCCTATGAGTATGTCGTAGTGGCGCACGTGGCTCAGCTCATGGGCCAAAACCGCTTCGACCTCCTCTTCGTCAAGGAGTTCCAAAAGCCCCTCGGTTACCGCTACTGCGGCATGACTCGGGTTTCTTCCCGTCGCGAAAGCGTTTGGCACCGACTCTGGGATAATGTAGACTTTCGGCATGGGGATGCCCGCTTTTTCGCTTAATCGCCTTACTATCTCCAGCAGTCCCGGTGCGCTGCGTTCGTCGACCTCTACGGCATGGTAGTGGCGCAGAACCAGTTTATCGGAGTAGAAGTATGAAAAGAAGTTCATGACTCCGGCGATTGCAAGGGCTATGAGCATACCGCTTTGGCCGCCGAAGATCCCTCCGACCCATACCATAAGCAGTGTCATGAGTGTTAGTAAAATTACAGTCTTTACCGCTTCCATAATTGGTTCCTCTCTTTTTTTGTAATCGATTAAAAACTTTAGTGTTAATGACTAAAGTATACTAACAAATTAGAATAAAGTCAAGGTTTGTTTAAGATTTTAAAAGCAAGATGAAAGATGGGTTCAAGTTACGACGGCATCCGGAAATATTACACCGTCGACTCCGGCTTCGGCGACTCCTTCTATCTCGCTCTCGTCGTTGACAGGTACCATGATTTTTGCATCGAAAAGATAGGTCTCCGCGATCTTTTGCACTTTTGTAGAAAGTGGTTGGTTACAAACTATGAATTTTGCATGTAGTGCGTTTGCAAATATAGCCTCTTTTGCGCTTTCGACCGTAACTGCGTACTCTATGCCGTTTTCAAAGCAGTGTTTTACAAGCTCTTTTGCCTCTGCGAATGAGCCGAGCCATAGAGTCGAACCGGCGGGAGTGGTTTTTATCTCCTCTACACTCTCGACATAGTAGAGAGGCTTGTAAGGGATATCTTTATGACCTACGATAACCATCATTTAACCTCCGCACACTCTTTGGAGCAGTAGTATTTGCCGCTTACTATGAGAGCCTCTTTGGAGCTTATGTAGGTGCCGCACTTTTCGCACTCCACCATTATCTCTTCATCGAGTCCGGGTTTTCTCTTTTCGGCCTCTTCTCGCTCACGCCTCTTTTTGGCGACCTGCGGTTTTTTGATAAGAAAGAAGTAGACGGCGGCTATGACTGCAATAGTGAGCAAGATTTTCAACATTTGAAAGCATCCTTTATCCATAGGTAGTTGCGCTTATTGCGCTCTATTATCTTGATGTCGCACCCTTTTAAAGCCTCGGCCTCTTCGCAGGCGCGCTCACCTTTGTAAAAGAGCAGTTGCGTATCTGCGCCGATAAAGGGGCGGCACCACTCTATCAGTTTGGAAGTCTGTGTTACTGCGCGCGAAGTTATCAGATCGAAAGGGCGCTTGCTCAACTCTTCGACCCTTTTTGCTTCTACGGTGACATTTTCAAGATTCAGCTCTCTTGCTACAAAGCGTAAAAAAGCGGCTCTTTTTTGAAGCGGTTCGCAAAGCACCGTTTCGGTATCTTCACACGCTATGGCAAGAACCATTCCCGGAAAGCCGGCTCCGGTACCGATATCCAAAAGGGAGTTGAAACTTGGCAAAAAGGTAAGGGGCCAAAGAGAGTCGACTATCTGCTTATCTATCTGCTCTTCGCTCTTTGCACCGGTTAAATTGTGAACTCTGTTCCACTCCGAAAGAGTCTTTTTGAACCGCTCCAATTTTTTTAAAGCACTATTATCTATCTCTAAACCGCTTTTACGCAACTCGCCATTCACCATTAACTTTTCACCGTTCACTTTTCGCTATCAAAGCATATGCCCCATTTTACTCTTTTTTGTCTGCATATACTCTTCGTTGTATGGGTTGCTCTCTATGATGATAGGAAGACGCTCTACGATTTTGACACCCGTAAGGCTCTCGATCTTTTTCGGATTGTTGGTTAGAAGGCGGATCTTCTCTATTTTGTAGTGAGAAAGTATCCTCTCTACCATCTCGTATGTGCGTTCATCGGCACTGAAACCGAGCTGATGGTTTGCAGCTACGGTATCTAGGCCCGTTTCCTGCAGGGCGTAGGCGTTCACTTTGTTGAAAAGCCCGATATTTCGCCCCTCCTGCCGCAGGTAGATCACCATCCCCCCCTGGCTTTGGATCATATGAAGCGCAAACTCCAGCTGCTCGCCGCAATCGCACTTTCTGCTTGCGAACGCATCTCCGGTGAGGCACTCCGAGTGTACTCTTACTATAGGGGTTTCAGGAAGCGGCTCTGTAAATATCGCAAGGTGCTCTTTGAAGCATCCGTCATCCATCCGCTCTTTGAAAGCTTGGATTTTAAAGGTTCCAAATTTCGTAGGCAGAGTGGCGGTATCGGAGATTTCAACATTCATTCGTTACTTTTCCTCAATTTTTGGTAAAATACTCGCTTTCCATAATAGTTAACCGGTTGATCGGCGAGCGAAAATTAGATAACGCCGGTAAATAATTTGTTTGCGATTATATCATACTGCAAAAGGCTGACCATGTTTACACGATTTAGACGCAAAAGACTCCACCCCGTGCTCAGAGAGCTGGTGCAAGAGACGGTCATCACGACGAACGACTTCATATACCCCCTTTTCATCAGAAGCGGCGAAGGTATAAAAAAGGAGGTGGCATCCATGCCGGGAGTCTATCAGATGAGTATAGACGAGGTTCTAAAAGAGTGCGAGACTCTCAAATCTCTTGGGATTAACTCCATCATACTTTTCGGAATCCCCGATGTCAAAGACTCCGTCGGAAGCGACGCTTTGTGTGAGCACGGCATCATCGCCACCGCTCTTAGAGCTATAAAAGAGGCTCATCCCGAGATGCTTGTCATAACCGACCTCTGCTTTTGCGAATATACCGACCACGGTCACTGCGGTGTGTTAAACCCGAAACTCAAAACGGTCGACAACGATATTACGCTTGAAAATCTTGCAAAACAGGCGATAGTACACGCGAAAGCCGGAGCCGATATGATAGCTCCAAGCGGTATGATGGACGGAATGATCAGCGCTATAAGAGAGGGGCTCGACTCTGCCGGATTTTCCCATACTCCTATCATGAGCTATTCGACGAAGTTCGCAAGCGCCTATTACGGTCCCTTTAGAGATGTCGCGGAGTCGAGTCCAAGTTTCGGCGACCGCCGAAGTTACCAGATGGACCCGGCGAACAGGCGTGAAGCGGTACTCGAGAGCCTTGCGGATGAAGAGGAGGGGGCCGACATACTCATGGTCAAGCCGGCGTTAGCCTATATGGATATCATCAGAGATATAAGAGAGTCGAGCAACCTTCCGCTTGCGGTATATAACGTAAGCGGCGAATACAGTATGCTGAAGATGGCTGCAAAAGCCGGGGTTATAGATTATGAGAGGGTGATGATGGAGACGCTGTTGGGATTCAAGCGTGCGGGTGCCGATATTATCATCACATATCATGCCAAAGAGGCGGCTAAAATATTGAATAACAGTTAGATAGAGGGAGATTTCAGGATCTGCCTTATCGCCAAGGAAAAAGAATGAGACATTTTCTAACTTTGAAAGATTTTACCAAAGAAGAGATTTTAGAGATGATAGAGCTGGGCCTTCGCATAAAGGCCGAAGTTAAGGCGGGACGCTTTACCCCCTACCTTGAGAAGCAGGTTCTTGCGATGATTTTTGAAAAGAGCAGCACAAGAACCAGGGTTAGTTTCGAGACCGGTATCTTTCAGCTTGGAGGAACGGGCCTCTTTCTCTCATCCAGGGATATTCAGCTTGGACGCGGGGAGCCGATGAGAGATACTGCGCGCGTGATTTCGAGAATGTGCGATATGGTTATGATAAGAACCTACAGTCAGAGCAAGTTGCAGGAGTTTGCGGACTTTTCGGAAGTTCCGGTCATAAACGGTTTGACGGATGAGTACCATCCGGTGCAGCTTATGGCCGACTATATGACGATGATAGAGCATGGCAAAGATCAAAACCCGGTAGTCGCCTATGTCGGAGACGGTAACAACATGGCTCACAGCTGGCTGATGATGGCTTCCAAACTGGGGTTTGAGCTGAGAGTGGCGACTCCCAAGGGGTATGAGTGCGACGCTTCCATCGTAGCGGACGCCGCAGAGTTTGCAAAGATTAGCGGCGCGGTCATAGAGTTTACGAACGATCCTAACGACGCTGTGGCGGGGGCGGACGTCGTAACTACCGATACGTGGGTCTCTATGGGTGACGAAGAGGAGAAAGAGAGGCGGATCAAAGATTTTTCCGGCTATACTGTAGACAAAGAGATGATGAAGCTTGCGAAAGCGGACGCCATCTTTCTTCACTGCCTTCCTGCTTACAGGGGGCTCGAGGTGAGCGAAGAGGTTTTCGAGAGCGAGCAGAGCGTAGTTTTCGATGAAGCCGAGAACAGGCTGCATGCCCAAAAAGGGGTTATGGTGTGGCTTGATACAAAGCGTAAAGAGGCATGATGGAGATAGTTATGAAAAACCTTAAAAACCTGCCTGCAGAGCAGCAGCTCAAAGAGATAGACGAGGTAGCAAAGAGGCTCGGTATGCCAAAACCTACCGAGCGTCCGGTTATGCAGATGGTCTCAAGCGGCGAGGATAACAGAAAGGTGTTGGAGCTTAGACGCGGGAGTTGGAGCGATGAGCAGCCCTGGTTCGTCATAGACGAGGAGGGGCGGCTTCTTGTGCTTTCGACGGCCGAGTCGATGAGTGCCATAATGAACTCCTTGCAGCACATGGGGGAAGAGGTTTTCAAAGCGAGACTTGAAAGAGCGATAGCGAAAGAGCTGCCTATAGATTTTCACGATGTATGGGTCGTAGCTATGCATGAGCTACAGCAGAGACTCAAAGAGGGGGCATCCGCGGCTCAGAGTGTAGACCTGGAGAATCTTGTAAAGAGCATAAAACGAAAACACCCGAATCTCTTTTACTCTCTAAAAGATCTTCAGTTGGACGAGACGCCATAATCCATCCAACCCCCAAATCCCATCCCCAATATCCCAACCTCCACATCCCACATCCTAACCC
>JALSPH010000243.1 GCA_026986055.1 Campylobacterales bacterium | reverse complement strand
CTATTTCGGCAGCCGGAGAGTTTGGCTGTACAACTCCTACCGTAGGGGTAAGTGCATTGGCTCCCATAAGAGCGATCGCATAGTATAAAAAGAAGGCGAGCATGAAGTTGAAAAAGGGACCTGCAAGGAGTATGAATATTCGCTGCCAAGGCGGTTTTACGTTGTAGCTATCAGGATCGTAGCTCACTTTTGTAGGGTCGGCGTCGTCTTGGCCCTTCATCTTCACATACCCTCCAAGCGGTATGGCGCTGAAGGCGTACTCGGTATCTCCAATCTTTTTCGAAAAGAGTACCTTCCCGAAACCTATCGAGAAGCGCTCCACACGCACGCCGAAAAACCTCGCCGCAAGGAAGTGTCCCAGTTCATGGAAAAAGATGAGAAAAGATAGTATCAGAAGCGAGACAAGTATGCCCATTATCGTCCTTTGGCGTAATCTCGGATATACTCATATCCGCTAAAAAGCGTAATCGCGACCGCTATCCAAAGCAGAAGCGTACCGCCGGGCCAATCCATGATCAAAAAGCCTATCGCGATCATCTGGGAGACCGTTTTTATTTTTCCCGCCATAGATGAGGATACATCTCTACCTTCACCTACCGCCATGACCCTGAGCCCTGTTATGAAAAACTCCCTGCTCAAAATAAGAAATATCGCCCAAACATCCGCTCTGCCCAAAACGACAAGACCCAAAAAGGCTGCAAGCGTAAGCATCTTGTCCGCAAGCGGGTCTATTATCTTTCCAAGGGTCGTTATCTGGTTGAACATTCTTGCTATATAGCCGTCAAAAAAGTCGGTGACACTTGCAAGGACAAACACAAGAGCCGCAAAGTAATTTAGCCAGCTCTCATGTATTCCTTGCAAAAACTCACCCTCTCTTCCGACAAGAAGCCAAAGAAGCAGCGGAGCCATAAGAAGGCGTAAAAAGGCCAGGATATTGGGAAGGTTGAGGATCATTGAAAAGATGTGCCTCCGTCTATAACGATGGTTTGCCCGGTAAGCCATGAGCACTCGTTGGTGCATAGAAACCAGCACATTCCCGCAAGATCTTCAGGAACCCCCATGCGGTTGAGAGGAGAACGCGCTACGACTTCAGCTTTTACCTCTTCGTAGTTTGGAAAGGCTTTTAAAGCGTCCGTATCTATCGGGCCGCCGCTGACGGCATTGACCCTGATACCCTTTTCTCCAAGTTCGGCTGCCGCATACTTCACCATAGTTTCTACTGCAGCTTTGTTCGTGCCGTGGCCGGCATAGTTTGGAGTGTATACAAGATTTCCGGTGGAGCTTAGCGATATTATGCTGCCGCCTCCTACCTTCTCCATCCGTTTTGCCGCCTCCTGAGCTCCTACTACAAAAGCCGTTACGGTAGCCGTATATATGTTGTTCAAACCTCTAGGCTTAAGGCGCATGAAGGGGCCGAAGCCGCCCACAACCGCTCGTCCCGATATGATGGCGTTGGAGATGAAGTAATCTACGCGCACAAAATCCTCATCTATCAACTTGAAAAGATCTTTGTAAGTTTCCGGCTCGAGAATATTGAGCTGGTATGGCACAGCTTTTACGCCATACCTCTCTTTGACATCTTTTGCGATATTTTCCGCCTCTTCGGCATTTGAGTTGTAGGTAAACGCTATATCGGCTCCAGCTTCGGCGAACCTGTACAAAATAGCCTTGCCTATTCCTCTTGTAGCACCGCTTATGACAAGTGTCTTACCCTTCATACTTTCACATTGACTCATTAAATTCGTCTCCTTGATATTTTATATTTTAGATACCCTAAATTTCCGGGATCTCATACCTTTTTACTACACTCTCGATGAGCTCCATATTCTCCTTCGCAGGAGTCGTAAGCGGAAGCCTGTACTCAAGAGTCTCAAGAAGCCCCGCAATATACATAGCGGCTTTTATAGGGATCGGGTTGCTCTCAATGAAGAGAACTTTGTTTATATCGTAAAGTCTGTCGCTGATCGCTTTCGAGGAGGCAAAATCACCCTCCTGGGCGGAGTGGATAAGGTCGGTTATAAGATTTGGGAGGAGGTTGGACGTTACGGAGATACATCCGTTGCCGCCTGTTGCCATTATAGGGTAGTTTATCGCGTCGTCTCCGCTGATCACCGCAAGATTTGGACGTTTTGCCTTCAAAAGGAGTGTTCTCTCCATAGAGCCTGTAGCCTCTTTTATAGCGTATATGTTGGGAACATCGTCAAAGAGTCTAAATACCGTCTCAGGCTCTATATCAAGAGCCGTTCTGCCCGGAACATTGTATAGCATCACCGGTATCTCAATCGATTCGGCTATCGCTCTGTAGTGCCTGTAGATACCTTCCTGGGTCGGTTTGTTGTAGTAGGGACACACCGTAAGAATCGCATCGGCACCCGCAGCTTGAGCGAACTGCGCCAGATCCACCGCCTCCATCGTGGAGTTGCTGCCTGCACCGGCGACCACTTTTACGTTGGTGCCTTTGCATACGTTTACGGCAGTCTCTATACACTCTTTATGCTCGGTGTGAGAGAGTGTAGCGCTCTCACCGGTAGTTCCTACCGGAACGACTGCATCTATGCCGTTGGCGATCTGCCTTTGGATCAGTTTCGCATACTGCTCATGGTCTACTTTTCCGTTTTTAAAAGGAGTAACAAGAGCCGTCATGGCTCCGATTATCGGTTCACTCATTTTTCACCCTTTCTCAAAATTACTGTAACGGATCTATCTTTCAGAAGATACTTTTCAGTGACTCTCTTTACATCTTCGGTCGTCAATCTCTCTATGCTATCTTCATATTTCAAAAGGGGCTCAAGATCCCCTCTTGCGAGGTAAGCCCCAAAGAGGTCGGCTACGTTGCTGGAGCTCTCCATACTGAAAATGAAGTCTGCTTTGGTGTTGGTTTTAACCTTTTTGAGCTCCTCTTCGGTCACTCCCTCTTTTTTGATCTTCTCTATCTGCTTCCAAATCTCCTTCTCCACCTCTTCGGCACCGACACCCGGGTTGCAGACTGCCAGAAAGAGAAAAATACCGGGGTCTTTCTGCTCGAGATTGTAAGCATAGAGCTGGTTCACCATCTTCTTCTTGTCTACAAGCTCTTCTATGAGCCTGCTGCTTTTACCGTGGCTCAGAAGTTCGCTTAGAGCCGAAAGTGCCGGCTGGTCAGGGTCCTGAAAATTCGGTATGGGAAAAGATATCGCCACCATCTCCACTTCGCTCTCTTTATATATCACGACTCGCTTAGGACCATCCGGCTCGGGCTCTATCTGATGCACTTTCGGTATATCGCAACAGTTTTCGATTTTACCGAATCTCTTTTTGACCGCCTCAAAAACCTCATTTGGCTCGATATCGCCCGCAACAACGATGATAGCGTTCTTGGGCTGGTAGTATGTTTTGTGAAACTCTCTGATATCCTCTATAGTCCAGTTCAGAATATCTTTCATAAACCCTATCGGAGTCCAGTGGTATGGGTGGTAGATGTATGCATTGTTGAAAAGCCTGAAATAGAGATAACCTATAGGATTGTTGTCGGTTCTCCATCTCCTCTCTTCGGCCACCACTTTTCTCTCAGGCTGAAACTCCTCATCTTTGAGTGAGAGATTTTCCATCATCTCCGCAAAGAGAGAGAGGGAGCGGTCCAGATTTCTCGAGGCGCTCTTGATGAAGTAGTGGGTATAATCGAAGCCGGTAGATGCGTTGTCCACACCCCCGAACCTCTTCACTATCTTGTCGAACTCCCCGGCTTGAAGGTTTTCCGTGGACTTGAAGTTCATATGCTCAAGCATGTGAGCTATTCCGCTTTTGCCCATAACCTCGTTTCTGCTTCCAACTTTGTAGAAGATGTCGGTAGTGATGACGCCGCTCTCGTTCTTCAGAGGTATCACTACGACCTCCAGGCCGTTTTTCAATCTTTTAGAGTAGTGTTTGGGCAGAGTACTCGCCATTAAAACTCCTGTTATCAGTGTTGTTATCGTAAAAAAGAGAAAGAGTCTTCTCATCTTCTGTCTGCTCCTACAGCTTCGCTTATGTGGGAGAAACCATCTTTTTCAAGCAGCTTCAAGAGTGTCCTATTTATGGTACCTGCCAGCTCGGGACCCTTGAAGATAAGTCCGGTAAGAACCTGAACAAGACTCGCACCTGCACGGATGCGTCTGTAGGCTTCATACCCGCTATCTATACCTCCGACGGAGATCAGAACCGTTTTTTTGTAAAGCTCTTCCGCTACCGCATCGAATATTGCAAAACTCTTATCTTTCAAAACCCTGCCGCTTATGCCGCCGACCTCTTTCGGCTCTCTTACTAGAGTATAGTCTATACTCGTGTTGGTAGCTATGATACCGTCGGCTCCCGCCTCAACCGCTTTGGCACAAAGATCGACAGCTTGGCTACTCTCCATATCGGGGGCAATTTTAAGAAGGATAGGCTTTGTTGTCAAAGATTTGCCCATCTTGAAAAGGGCTTCTATGAACTTTTCGTTCTGCAGGTCGCGAAGTCCGGGCGTGTTAGGTGAAGAGATATTTATGACCAGATAGTCGCACAGATTTTGAAAGACCCTTATACCGTGTTCATAGTCTCTGAGCGCCTCACTTTCGGGAGTCACTTTGTTTTTACCTATATTGACCCCTATCGGAGTGACGTAAGGGTAACGTTTTTTCAACCTTCTCTCCATATAGAGACTTCCTCTGTTGTTGAAGCCCATCGCGTTTTGTAGCGACTCCTCATCTATATGACGCCACAATCTTGGCGTAGGATTTCCCGGCTGAGGCTTCGGTGTCACGGTACCTACCTCGGTGTAACCGAAACCGAGTGCAGTCATAGAGCGGATCAGCTCCCCATCTTTGTCGAAGCCGGCGGCAAGTCCGACCGGATTTAAAAAAGTTCTGTTGAAGAGCTCCTGATGAAGCCTTTTGTCCTCTACGAAGTTTTTTTTCGTCCATGGGTTCAACAGTTGCGGAACCGTTTCGCCGATTTTTAGTCCAGAGACTACAAGGTGGTGTGCGTACTCCGGGTCGAGCTTAAAAAAGAGGGGTTTGATCTTTTCGTAATCCATCGTCTTAAATTCCAACTCTTTCTATAAAATTGGCTTGATTATACTGAAAATGGGGTAAGGAGAGCTTTAACCGGAATATTGATAGACTTTGAAAATGGCAATATTAGTTAATATCAATCCTGCTTCCCTCTATTTCGATACAATAAAAGAAGAGAAAAAGAGTTCCAAAGGGTTGTCTATGATCGTCAAAGAGCGTTTCGAACTTTGTTAAGAAAGAAAAAGAGTACAATAAAATAAAAACTTAATTTTAGATACTCTTTACTCCGCCTTCTCCCAAACGGTGCCATCAGGTGTATCCATAAGCTGAATACCGACTCTTGCAAGCTCGTCTCTGATGGCATCGGCTTCTTTGAAATCTTTTCTCTTTTTCGCTTCGTTTCTCTTTTTGATAAGCTCTTCTATCTGCTCTATCTGCTCCTCGCTCATACCGATGCGAAAATATTCATACGCATCTTTACCGCCGATACCGAGAATCTCGAAAATAGATTCGATATTCGCTACGACACTCTTTTTGAAGTTTCTATCTTTAGGGTTTGCATCCAGGTGCTCGTTGGCAGTCGTAACCATCTCATCTATAACCGCAAGTGCGACGGAGATGTTTAGGTCGTCAGAAAGTGCTTCAAGAAGCGCTCTTTTGAACTTCTCCTCCGGCACGGATGGCTTGACGCCGTATAGCCGTTTTTTGAGCCTGTAGAGTTTGTCGAGCCTCTTTTTCGAAGAGAGAAGATCCTCCTCGTTGAAGTTGAAGTCTATTCGGTAGTGGGTTGAAAGAAGATAAAACCTTAAAATTTCACCCTCATATACCTTCAAAGCATCCTTTACATAGAAACTGTTGCCAAGGCTCTTGCTCATCTTTTCCCCGTCTATGTTGACAAAGCCGTTGTGCATCCAGTACTTTGCAAGTCTTCTGTGAGTCGCGCATCGTGTCTGTGCCGCTTCGTTTTCGTGGTGAGGGAAGAAAAGGTCGGCTCCTCCTCCGTGAATATCTATGGCGTATTGGCTATCTTTGTAGGCAAGGTAAGCCTCTATCATAGCCGAGCACTCTATATGCCAGCCGGGGCGTCCCCTTCCGAAAGGTGAGTCGTAGCAGACGTCATCTTTTTTGCAGGCTTTCCAGAGAGCGAAGTCTCTTGGATGGCGCTTCCCCTTTTCGTGCTCTATCCTGGAGATGCTCTCCTCCTCATCGGTGCAGCGGTGGGAGAGTGAGCAGTACTCTCTGTCTTTTGAAGTATCGAACCAGACCGTTCCCTCTTCATCCTGGTATGCACACCCGTTCTCAAGGAGTTTTGCCACCATTTTGACGATCTCCTCCATCGATTCGGTCGCTTTTGGCGCAAGATCGGCCTTTTCCACTCCCAAAGCCGCCATATCTTTGAGGTAATGTTCCGTATATCTTTTCGTGATACTCCCTATGGGTTCTTTCGTCTCCAGCGACTTTTTGATTATTTTGTCGTCGATATCCGTTATGTTTCTGGCAAACCGCACACGGTAACCCAGAGCCTTCAACGTTCGCTTCAGAAGATCGAATGCGATGGCGCTTCTGGCATGTCCCAGGTGGGCGTCGTCGTAAACCGTAGGGCCGCAGACATATATGCGAACCTCGTTGTCGTTAATGGGTTCGAAAGGTACTTTTCTCTTTTTTACCGAATCAAAGATAACCATCTAAAATCACCTTCAGCCCCCATGCCGCAAGAGCGCAAACCGTTACGAACCCGAGCGAGAGGGGCGCATTTTTTGAGCGCATTATATCCAAAAAGATATCCGCACCCACCGCCTTGAGCGTAAGAAGAAAGAGAGCCCACCCTCCAAGCGTGCTTGCAAGCGCAAGTCCGGGAGCTTTCATAGGGTAGATCAGAATCAGGGAAAAGATAATGTTTAAACCGAGCGATTTGGCCGCTATCTTTGCCGCATCGCTCTGCCTGTGTGTGGCATATAACCAAAGAGAGAAGAGTTTTGCAAGACCGAAAGGGAGAAGTCCTGCAAGATACATGACCAAAACGGCAGATGTGTTTGCGCTGTCGTGTGCGTCGAAAGCGCCTCTTTCAAAGAGTAGCTTCACAATCTCTTCAGAGAGAATCACACCTATCGCACTTGCACCGCCCAGAAGTGCAACAAGCAGCCAAAAAACCCTTTTAGACTCATTTTTCGCATTCTCGACCAGACCCTTTTTAAGAAGCTTGCTTACGGTAGGAAAGAGCGCTACGGAGGCTGCAGTTGCAAAAAGTGCCAGCGGAAGCTGAAAGAGCCTGTTCGCATAGAAGAGATAGCTGATGGAGCCGCTTACGAGAAAAGATGCAAGCCACGTATCTATGAAGGATGAAACCTGTGCGGTGGAGTTTCCGAGAACGGAGGGGAAAAAGGAGCGGCTGAACTTTTTCAGCTCTTTTTGGACCAACTCTTTTTTGCGGTTCAGATGGTAGATGCCGGCAAACAAAACTTTGCAAACCCCTTTTCTGCCTGCGGTCCAAAGATGCAACAGAAGCTGCAGGAGTCCCCCTATAAGTACGGAAAAGCTTAGAGCGTAGACTATCTTTTCGGGCTCTTCATGCCTGAAGAGTACCAGAGCGGTTATCATCGATAGATTAAGAAGCGCCGTCGAAAAAGCGGTCGTCGCGAAGTGCTCTTTGTACTGAAGCAGTGCCGAAAGGAACGTAACGAGAAATATGAAGTCGAGATAGTAGAAATTTATGGCGACAAGGGGAGCGGCGGCGGCAACGGCCTCTTCGCTGAACCCCAGCGCTATAGCTCTGGTTACCTCTTCACTGAAAAGGGTAACCAGAAGCGACGCCGCCATAAGGAAGAGAAAGAAGCGTATCAAAACGGCAACGGCAAAGAGGCTCTTGTTTTTGGAAGCTATGAAGGTGGGCATGAAACTCTGAACGAAAGCACCCTCCGCAAATATTCTACGAAACAGATTCGGGAGTTTGAAAGCGACGAAGAAAATATCCGAATATATGTTCGCTCCAAGGACCGATGCCGTCAGAAGGTCGCGTACAAAACCGAAAATGCGCGACACCAAAATACCGGCACTATTGGTGAAGATGGAGCTAAAACGCATAGTTGGACAACCTTTTTGAAGCGTAGGTGGCGACGATTGATGATATTTTAACGATTATTAGATAAAATATAGATATTTTTTGTCGGCCAAGATGCCGTAATCTAGTGCAAAAAGAGAGAAACAATGGGTTTTTTCGACAAAGTTTTTGGTAGTGAAAAGAGTGAAGAGAACAAAAAAGAGCCTTCATCTAAAAGCAGTTTTACACCGGTCGTAGTCACTACCGAAAACGTTGCGCAAACTCTTCACGATACAGCTTTGAAATATAAGATAAGTTCCCATTCGCTAGATATTAGACTTCTGTCGGTCAAAACACTCATAAAGATGGACCCTAAAGAGGAGGAGTGGATAGAGCTCGAAGAGGGGGAGTGGGAGAAGTTCAACAAACCAGAGATTCTTTTAAACCAAGATTTCCAGATAAAGCAGAGTTACGAGATAGAGATATTTCCATACAAAGAGGAGCCCTGGAAAAGCGACCTGTTGCTGCATATCGCCTCCAATAAAGAGAAAAACAGAGTAGTCTGCACCATTAAAGCGGGTTCCATAATAAGAAAGAGTGAAAACCTCAAATCCAAAATCAAAAACCTTATCAGAGGGAAGTTGGTCCGCTCCCGTATACTAGTAGGACTTTGGAACGTAAACTACGACTCCGCCATAGATGATCTAATAGCAAAAGCTCTTGTGCAGGAGCAGTATATAGTGCCCGATGATGTAACTTTCGACATATGCGTCTGCTACGCTTCCCAGCAGCCTGTAAACGACGAGCTGATACTCCACTACAAAACCAAAAATGAAAATATAGATGAGAGCGGTAGGGTAGACCACTCCAAACGAGGCTTCATACAGGCGGTCGAGAAGGGTGAGGTCGTCATAGAGTACATCAAACCGCAGCCGGGGAAACCGGGGCGCAACTGCCAGGGAACGTTCATCCCGGTGCCGGAACCCCTAGAAAAGTTCAAACCGGAATTCAGGGTAAGCGATATGATAGAGGTTATAGAAGATGAAAAGCATATACTCTATCGCGCCAAAAAGGGTGGATACGTAGTATTCAAAGAGAACACTTACGATATTCAGGATTCGATGGAGATAGACGAAGTAAGTTTCAAAAAAACCGGCTCCATAGATGCGGGAGTAGAGACGGATGTTAAGCTGCATATCAGCGAATCGGACCATATGAAAGATGCGATCGGCACCGGTGTGGAGGTGGAGGCCACGGAGGTCAAAGTGGAAGGAAACGTGGGCGCTTCGGCCATAGTTACGGCAGAAGAGGTCGTTATAGGCGGGCAGACTCACCAAAGCAGTAAAATAGTCGCCAAAACCGCGAAGATAAATGTCCATAGAGGATACATAAAAACTTCCGAAGATTGTGAGATAACACGCCTTGAAGGCGGAGTAGTGGAAGCTAAAAAAGCGAAGATTTCGCAAGCCATAGGTGGTGAAGCAAAGGCGATAGAGGTAAATATCGAAGTGATGGCATCGAACGTCAAGATATGTGCCGTATCGAAAATTGTCGTCGGCAAGATGCTTGGGGAGAACAACAAACTCGTTATAGACGCCTCCCAGATAGAGGCCTACCATGACGAAATAGTGGAGCTTGAAGAGAAAATTGTAAAGATCGAAAAAGAGCTCTCGAATCTGAAAGATATATATGAGCAGAAAAAGAGTATTCTCGAAAAGAGTGAGGGGGCGGTCAATACCCTTAAAAAGAGGATCATCGAAGCGAAAAGAAAGGGGCAAAAGCCTCAGCCTGCATTCGTCGCAAAAATAAGACAGTACCAAAAGCTTCTCGACGAAACCACCGAACTTTCAGGGAAGATCGCCGAAACGGAGCGCACACTCAAAGAGGTAAAAAGGAAGCTGCTGGCCTATCAGGATATGGTTATAAACAGTAAAATCATAAATTATGGCGAGTGGAAGGATTATACCGATATCGAGTTTCATCTGTTATACCCTCCAAAAACTCTTCAGTTCACTCCGAAAGCGGGGGAGAAGTCTCAACAGATATACCTGAAAAAAGTTGAGTCGGAAGATTCGGAGGAGGTAGACTACGAAATCGGTGTCAAAGAGGTGGAAAAAGAGTGATAATAGCAGTGATCGGGAAGGTGGTTAAAAAAGATCCCACCCATATACATCTATTGACGGCAGGAGGAGTGGTATATGAGATTTTCGTCTCACTTCACTGTAGTGGAGCCGTAACCGAGGGTGAAGTCAAACTTCATACGACCCATATAGTAAGAGAAGATGCGCAGCTTCTTTACGGCTTTTTGGACATCAACGAAAAGAGGATGTTCGATACGCTCATAAAGATAAACGGCGTTGGGCCGAAAGTGGCTATGGCCATCTGCTCGACCTTCACACCCGACTCTTTCGCACGTATCGTACAAAGCAGCGATGTTTCGATGCTCAAAAGGGTTCCCGGTATCGGTCCCAAAAGTGCAGGTCGCATACTTGTGGAGTTAGGCGATTTCAGCATCGAAAGCCTCGAGCCCGAAAGCAAGAGTGCGGCACGAACGGAAGCGGCCATGGCGCTCGAGAGTCTTGGGTTCAAAAAAGATGCAGTATCCAAAGCGCTTGCAGGCTGCAACTCGACGACAACCGAAGATCTCATAAAAGAGGCTTTGAAGAAGTTGAGCAGATAGATACCAATAAATAGATAGAGGAGAGACGTGAAATACGCAATACTTTTCGGAGGCGCCAGCTTTGAGCACGAGATAAGCATAGTCAGTGCCATAGCGCTCAAAAAGGTTCTAAAAAATATAGGTTCTTTCATCTTCCTGGATGCGGATGGAGATTTCTACCAAATAGCTGAAAAGAATATGAAGTCGACACATTTTAGCGAAGGTGGATACAAAAAAGAGGAGAAACTCACCATTACAAAAGGCGGCTTTCTGAAAAAGGGGCTCTTCAAAAGCGGTATGCTCGAAGGGTTCGATGTGGTCATCAACCTCGTTCACGGCGCCCAGGGTGAAGATGGTACATTGGCTTCGCTCCTCGATTTCTACGGTATAAAATATATAGGCCCCCGCAAAGAGGCTTCGGTTGTGAGCTTCAACAAATGGTTCACGAAGCTCTATGCGAAGGGTGTAGGGCTCAAAAGCGTAGAGTATATCTTGCTCGACATTAACCGAAAGAGAGAGATCCCTTTCGATCTTCCCGTGATCGTGAAGCCTCTGAGGCTCGGAAGCTCCATAGGAGTGAGCGTAGTGAAAGAGAAAGATGAGCTAGACTTCGCACTCGATGTGGCATTTGAGTTCGATGATGAAGTTTTGGTCGAACCCTTCATAGATGGTATCGAGGAGTACAATGTAGCAGGCTGCAAAACCGGTGAAGGGTGGTGTATCGGAACTATCGAGTCTCCCAAGAAAGAGGGCTTTTTGGACTTCGAGCAAAAGTATATGGATTTTTCAAGAACGGAGAGTATCGCAAATACCGATATAGATGAAGGGCTTCAAAAAGAGCTCGTCAACTCTTTCAAAAAGGTATATGCCAATCTTTTTGAAGGTGCACTCGTAAGGTGCGACTTTTTCGTAAAAGATGGTGAGATTTTACTGAACGAGATAAACCCGATTCCGGGATCTTTGGCGAACTACCTCTTCGACGATTTCAGTGAATGCCTGGACAAATTGAGCGGTTCACTCCCCAAAAAGAGAGTTATAAAGCCCGACTACGCATACATAGGGCTTGTACAATCTGCAAAAGGTCCAAAGACAGGAAGCGGCCGTTGAGACACTTTCTAAAAACCTATCTTCCCTACTACAAAGGGTACGGCCTCTATATAACGGCAGCCGTAATCGGCATGATACTCGCATCCGGTGCCACCGCCGCCATCGCCTATATAGTCAAGCCTTTGATGGATAAAATATTCGTAGAGCATAATGTAGAGATGCTATATATAGTACCGGCCTTCATCGTTTTGGCTTTTCTGGCAAAAGGGGTCGGAACCTTCATGCAGAGCTACGCTCTGAGCTACATAGGAATGGACATCATACGTAAGCTTCGCGACAGAATGCTCGCGCATATGATAAATCTCGATATGGATTTTCACTTCAGATACCATAGCGGGGAGTTGATAAGCCGCATAAGCAACGATATTTTGCGTATTCAAAACGCCATTTCGTCGGAGATGGCCGTCTTTTTGAGAGAGATTCTGACGGTTTTCGCTCTTCTTGGCGTCGTGATATACCAGAGTCCGAAACTTGCCCTCTACTCTCTTATCATCATACCTCTTGCCATCTATCCGGTAGAGGTGATCTCGAGAAAGATAAAAAAGCTCTCCCACACGGCACAGGAGCAAAACTCGGACCTTATCGCTTCGCTGTCGGAGATTTTCGCCAACTATGAGATGATAAAATCCTACAACGCCCAGCCCTACGAACTGGGCCGCTTCAAAGAGCATAACCGCCGCTTCTTCGAAACGAACATAAAGACGGTAAAAGTTCAGCAGATGCTTGTGCCTATTTTGGAGCTGGTAGCCGCAGTTGCGATAACTGCCGTCATCATCATAGGGGGTAGGGAGGTTCTCATCGAAAAGAGTATGACTACCGGTGAATTCTTCTCTTTTCTTACCGCCCTTTCGCTTCTCATAGACCCCCTTAGAAGAATCTCCGGCGCCTACAACCGTTTTCAGGACGCTATAGCCGCCAACGAGAGGATAGAGCAGATAATGAACTACAAGCCGATGATAGTAAGCGGCGAAAAGATGCTTGAAAGGGTGGAGAAGATCGCATTCAAAGGTGTGACTCTAAGGTACGGTGAAACGATAGCGTTAAGAGGTGTCTCTTTTGAGGCCCAAAAGGGTGAGGTCGTAGGACTGGTCGGTGACAGCGGCGGCGGAAAGAGCTCTATGGTAAATCTCATTTTGCGCTTTTACGATCCGGCGGAGGGGGTAGTGGAGATAAACGGTATCGACAGCCGTGAACTTGACGTAACCTCTTTGAGAAACAAGATAGCGATAGTCACCCAAAGAATATACATAAGCAACGACACTATAGCGGCAAATATAGCCTATGGAGTGGAGAACCCCGACCCCAAAAAGGTGGAGGAGGCTTTAAGGAAAGCGAATCTTTGGGAGTATGTAAAGAGCCTGCCTGAAGGTATATACACAGTTTTGAGCGAAGGCGGCACGAACCTCTCGGGCGGGCAGCGTCAGCGCATAGCGATAGCAAGGGCACTTTACAAAGAGCCCGATATTCTCATTTTGGATGAAGCCACCAGTGCTCTGGACAACAAAAGCGAAGCGGCCATAATAGAGACGATATACAGGCTGAAAGAGGATTTGATAGTATTCATGATCGCCCATAGGCTCTCCACCATAGAAAGGGCGGACAAGATACTGGTTTTCGAGCATGGAAACATCGTATGCTCCGGTACTAAAGAGGAGCTATCCAAAAATTGCGAAACATTCAAAAAACTATACCATATGGACAATAGATGAGCAAACCACCGGTAAAGTACGAGACTCTCTGGCAGAAGATCAAAGCCTGGTTCACCGCGATGATAACCGAACACAACTTCACCAACATATTTAGGCTGAACCTTCACAAAGTGAACGACAGGCTATACCGCTCGAGTCAGCCTACACCTTGGCAGCTCAAAAAGATCGTCAAAGATAAGGGGATCAAGACGGTGATAAACCTCAGAGGTACCCAGCCTCACAGTCCCGTCTATATGCTTGAGAAGATGGCATGTGAAGAGGCAGGGGTGAAAATGATAGACGTGGAGGTCTATTCACGTGATCTGCCCGACAGAAACCGGCTCGAAAGTATGGCGAAGGCTTTCGAAGAGGCCGAGTATCCGGTGCTGATGCACTGCAAAGCGGGAGCGGACAGGACGGGGCTTGCCGCCACCTTCTACCTCTACTGGAAGGAGGGGGTTCCCCTGGAGCAGATCGACCAGCTCAAATTTCTCCCGTACGGGCACATAAAAAGTTCAAATGCAGGCATCATCGACTTCTATTTCGAAGAGTTCAAAAAATATAAAAAAGAGCATCCCGATGCCGACATCTTCGAGTGGACCGAAAATCTGCCGCGAGAAGAGATGAAGAGGCGTTTCAAAGAGGAGAAGGAGAGTTTCATCTCCGACTTCATAAACAATGTTATTTTAAGAAGAGAGTAGCATGGCCGTAAAAGAGGTAGAGTACAGGGGTGAAAAGTTCAGAATCTCCTACGACATTCACAATCGTACAAACAGAAAAAGCATACTCTTTCTGCATGGATGGGGAAGCAACAAAGAGCTGATGAAACAGGCGTTCGGCGATGGGCTGGAGAGTTTTCGCCACATATACGTCGACCTTCCCGGATTTGGCAAAAGCGAAAACCTTACGGTTTTGGGCACCCATGACTATGCGGCGATAGTCGATGCCTTTATGCAGCAGATAGATACCGCTGCATATGCCGTTGTCGGCCACTCCTTCGGAGGAAAAGTGGCCGCTTTGCTGCAGCCTGAGAGATTGATACTTCTCTCAAGTGCCGGCATCGTTATGCCAAAACCTCTGAAAGTTCGTGCCAAAATCGCACTCTTCAAGCTTTTGAAGCCTTTCGGCGGCGATGAGCTTAGAAAGTTTTTCGTCTCGGCAGATGCGGCCGGAATGCCGCAAAATATGTACGAGACATTCAAGAGGGTAGTAGATGAGGATTTCAGCGGCACTTTCGCAGCATTCTTGGCCCCTGCACTTATCTGTTGGGGCAGTGAAGACAGAGCGACTCCGCTTGAAGCAGGCAGGAAGATCGCCGAAATCATGCCAAATGCCAAGTTGGAGATTTTCGAAGGTGACCACTACTTCTTTCTAAAACGTAAAAAAGAGGTGACAAAAAGGTTGGAGGCGTTTCTTGAAACGGTTTAGATGTATCGTAAAGGGCAGGGTACAGGGAGTCTGGTACAGAAAACATGTCGCAGAGGCGGCGAAAGCGGCAGGTTTCAGAGGTTATGTAAGAAACCTTACCGACGGCAGCGTAGTAGCCGTAGTAGACACTCCCGAAGAGTCGCTCGGTGAGTTCAAAGAGATCTTGAAAAAGGGGTCGCCAATGTCGCAGGTAGAGTCGATAGAGTGTGAAGAGATACCTTTTGAAGAGCCGTTTCACGAATTTGGGATAATAAGATGAGTTGGTTTCTTTTAATTTCGCATATATTGCTGGTCCTCTCACTCGGTTGGTATCTTGCAACGAACCTTCAGTGGTACAGTTACAAAATTGAGAGGGTGGTTCTGCACCACACCAAATACCACTGGCACATCATCTATTTTCTGATTCCGCTATTTGCATACTACTTTACCGGTATTTACTTCTGGATCTACTTCTATTTCGCCTATCTTCCGACTCTGTGGCTCTGGCACAAAAAGCTCGATAAAAAGCTGGTCCTAACCGGCCGCATAAAACGTTTTTTTGCACTGTTGCTCTCACTTACCCTTTTCCAGGATCTGCTCATGCTCGCCAGAGGAAGCGAGAGTTTCGGAGTCATTCTTCCACTTGCGGTCGCCGTTATAGGCTCGATGGCTATAGAGAAGGTGCTTATGCACGGCTACAAACTTGCCGCCAAAAAGAGGCTCGAAAGTATGCCCGATCTGATAGTAGTGGGTATAACGGCAAGTTACGGCAAAACAAGCATAAAGAATTTTCTGGCACAGATCGCCGGAAGAAAAATGAAGGTTTATGCCACTCCCAGAAGCGTGAACACGCTCGGTGGAGTAATAAAGGATATAAACGAGTCGCTGCCGGAAGATACCGATGTCTATATCGTCGAAATGGGCGCCAGAGGAGCTGGTGATATAGCCGAAATCACGAACTTCGTAAAGCCGCACTATGCCGTGGTGGGAGTCGTAGGACCTCAACATATAGAGTATTTCAAGACACTTCAGCACATTAGAGATACGAAAATGGAGATAGTGGCCAGCCCGAGACTAAAAAGAGCATGGGTACACAAATCTGCAAAGGTCAAACCAAACGAAAAAGTAAAGATCTTCGGCGATGAGATAGAGAGTGTGAAAGCTACGCTGGAGGGTGTCGAGTTCGATCTTGCTTTGGGGCCAAAGAGTCTGCATGTGCAAATTCCCCTGCTTGGTGCTTTCAACGCCGTAAACGTTACGGCTGCACTTCATGTCGCTAACGATCTTGGCCTTCCTTACGAGGAAGCTGTTTCCTACGCAAAAGAGCTGAAGCCTGTAGAGCACAGGCTTCAGCGCATAGATGCCGGCGGCAAGATCATCATAGATGACAGTTTCAACGGTAACGTAGAGGGTATGCTCTCATCCTTCGAGCTGGTTTCTCAGTATAAGGGCAGAAAGGTTCTGATTACGCCGGGGTTGGTAGAGAGCGATGTGGAGCTAAACGAAAAAGTGGCCAAAAAGGCGGATGAAATATTCGATCTTATCATCGTTACTTCCAAAATCAACCGTCCTATTTTCAAAAAGTACGTCGACAAAGAGAAGCTGCAAATCCTGGAAGATAAATCCAAAATGGAGCAGATACTGGCAGAAAAGACGGCTCCGGGCGATCTCATACTCTTTGCAAACGACGCACCGAGCTTCATATAAAGGAAGAAGATGCAAGAACCAAAAGGGACTCTTTTAAAAATCTCCTTCTACATAGACGAGCTGAGCAAATGGGCCGGTACGGTTGGTGCCATAGCTGCCATCTTCCTTGCACTCTTAATAGTTTACGACGCCTCTATGAGATATATTTTTCATGAAGGTTCCGTCGCACTCCAGGAGTTGGAGTGGCACCTTTTCGATATTCTCTTTCTTCTTGGACTCTCATACGCTTTGAAGCATGACAAACATGTCAGAGTCGACATACTCTACAGTAGATTCTCACCGCGTACGAAAATATATGTACATATCTTCTCTATGCTCTTTTTTGTCGTACCGTTGGCTCTTTTGGTGGTATGGTTCAGCTGGGACTTCACTCTTCAAAGCTTTCTTCAAAATGAGGCGAGCCCTGATCCGGGCGGATTATGCTGCCGCTATATCATAAAGTCTTTCATACTTATCTCTTTCGGACTGCTTCTGCTGCAGGCGATAAGCGAAACGATAAAGGCTATTTACAGGCTCGGGAGTCTGAGATGATCGGAATGCTGATGTTTCTTGCCGCACTCGTTTTTCTGCTTCTAGGAGTGCCTGTTGCCTTCGCTTTCGGGGGAGTCGCCATCCTCTTTGCCATCCTCTTTCCATGGGATGTCGGGCTGCAGGTTTTCGAGCTGCTCCCTTTTAGAATATACGGCATCATGCAGAACTTCACATTGATGGCAGTACCTCTTTTCATTTTCATGGGCCTTGTGCTGGAAAAGTCGAAAATGGCGGAAGATCTGCTCGAGTCTATGGGAAGGCTCTTCGGTCCCGTGCGCGGAGGGCTTGCCATCTCCACCGTACTCGTAGGGGCTATTCTTGCCGCAAGTACAGGCATAGTAGGAGCTAGCGTAGTCATGATGGGTCTTATAACGCTTCCTATTATGCTAAAGCACCGCTACTCTCCATCTCTTGCAAGCGGTACCATAGCGGCAAGCGGAACTTTGGGGCAGATCATACCCCCTTCCGTGGTTCTCATAGTCCTTGGCGATGTGATGTACGTAAGCGTCGGTGATCTTTTCAAAGCGGCCGTCGTGCCGGGGCTGCTCCTTGTCGCTCTATACGTTTTGTACATTCTCGCTCTCTCCTGGCTGAAGCCGCAGACCGCTCCTGCTATGGAGAGTTGCGGCAAACCCTACGCCGCTCTTTTATTGGAAGCTTCAAAAGCCATAATTCCTCCTCTTCTGCTTATCGTAGCAGTATTAGGGTCGATTTTCGCCGGTATTGCAAGTCCCACGGAGTCGGCTGCCGTAGGCGTCGTCGGTGCGATCATATTGACCGTCGTGAAAGGAACCTTTTCGTGGGAGATTCTACGTTACGCCTCTTTGGAGACGGTGAAACTGAGCGCTATGATATTTATGATACTCATAGGCGCCACCGCATTCAGCCTCGTCTTCAACGCATTCGACGGAGGAGAGTTCGTACACGCCTTCTTTACCGAAGATATAGGCAGTATGTGGGCGTTCGTTCTAATATCTATGGCCGTAATCTTCGTTCTCGGTTTTTTTGTCGACTTCATAGAGATTGCTTTCATAGTCGTCCCAATTCTTGTACCTATAGCGGCCAGCTTCGGCATAGACCCTATCTGGTTCGCCGTTTTGATAGCTATGAACCTGCAGGCCTCCTTTCTTACGCCCCCTTTCGGTTTCGCACTCTTCTATCTCAAAGGTGCAGCGGGCGACAAAGTGGCTACCAAAGATATTTACAAAGGCGTCATACCTTTCATACTTCTACAGCTTACGGCTCTGGCTATAATAATGGTCTGGCCGAAGCTTATCTACTGGGGAGGGGGGTGAGAGTTAAAAAATAAAAATTAAAAATTAAAAATTAAAAGTTGAGAGTTATGAGTGAAAGGAGGGGTGATGGAGTATCTTTATGCTCCCTGGAGGAGCGAGTACATAACCGAAAGCGAAAAGGTAGAGGGGTGTGTCTTTTGCAACATAAGCGAAAACCCGCAAAAGGATGAAGAGTTTCAGGTTTTATACAGAGACGATCTCTGTTTTATAGTCATGAACAGATACCCGTACACTCCGGGACACTTCATGATAATACCCCATAACCACACCGACTCTTTGGAGTCGCTGCCTTCAAAAACGTGGCTAAGGATGACTCTTCTTGCTCAAAAGGGTGTAGATATGCTAAAAAACGGCTTCGGTGCAGAGGGGGTCAATATAGGTATGAATCTCGGCGCTGCAGCCGGTGCCGGCATAGCGGAACATATTCATCTTCACCTGGTACCACGTTTCAGCCGAGATACCAATTTCATCACGACGGTAGGCAATACAAGGGTCTACAGTGTAGATTTTGTACAAATATACAAAAAGCTTAAAAGTATGAGCGAAAACTACTTCAAGGATATAGAGTGAGAGCCCACAAAAAGCCCGACTTCGACTACAGTTTCGATCTTGACCGAGAGCTTGAGAACATTAGAGAACATAGAAAAAAAAGGGGAAGAAGCATCCCTCGAAAAACTTCAAAAAATCTCCTTATCGCTACATGGAACCTTACGAACTTCGGACTCCAAAAGCGTGAAAAACCACATCTTCATCTAATGGCCGAAATAATGAGACCATTTGATATCGTCGCTTTTCAGGAGGTTTCGGACAACCTTGAGCAATTTTACGAACTTCACTCCTTTTTAGGTGAAGAGTGGGGCTACTTCTTTACCGACATCGCCGGAAACAATGAGCGCCTCGGATATCTGTTTCGCAAAGGCAGAGTAGAGCCGACCGGCCTTGCCGCCGAGCTGGCCATGAGGGGATATGAGCGTTCGAAAATCGTCGTAGAGGGAATGGAGCCTGAAGAGGGACCATTCACCGGTTTCAATCGAAATCCATTCATGGCAAGCTTTAGAGCCGGAGATTTCGAATTCAGTATCGTGAATGTTCATCTCTACTGGAGCAATATCGCTATCAGGCGACTCGAGACGAAAGCACTGGCTAAGTGGGCGAAAAAGAGGGTGACTCAGATGGGCCCTCCAAACAACGACATAATTCTGATAGGAGATTTCAATATGCCTCATGTCAGACCCGGCGATGATATTTACGACGAGTTGGCAGCCTATGGCCTCACACTGCCCAAACATACGACAAACCTTGTAGGTACGAATCTTGCAGGTGACAACGATTATGACCAGGTTGCCTTTTTCCCGAGCAGAACGGATGAGGAGTTTTCAGGAAAAATGGGAGTTTTCGACTTTGACAACGCTCTTTTCAAAGATCTTTGGAGTGGCTCATCTAAACAGCAGAAGAGGCGTTTTTTCCAGTATATCCGCTACTATATAGCGGACCATCGACTGCTCTGGGCCGAATTCAAACGGTAAACTTGAAATCTACGGACCGAAACTTTTCGAAACAGTTCTCATAATACAACATTTTCTATATCTACCATTAATCTCAAATTAACGATATTCGTCGTAAGATCATAGTAGATGGCGTCGATGCAAAGGAGGGAGCTATGCCAAAACCTGGTTTAACAGGAGCGCTGGCGCAAGAGTATAGAGATCTCTACCAAAGTTGTGAAGTTCTACCCCAAAAATTCGAAGAGGTGGACGATACGGTAGAGAGTCTCCTTTCCAACAAAGATCGCTATGAAGCGGTCTCCGATATGACCAACGCCCCTTGGTACTTTATAGCCGCCATTCACAATATGGAGAGCGGTCAGGACTTCAGCTGCCATCTTCATAACGGCGACCCGCTCGATGAAAGGACCGTTCACGTTCCGGCAGGGAGGCCAAAAAAGGGAACACCTCCGTTCACGTGGGAAGAGAGCGCTTTCGATGCGTTGAGACTAAGAGGCGTAAGCAGAGTCAGAGAGTGGAGCCTAGAGAGAGTGCTTTACGAACTGGAGGGGTACAACGGGTGGGGTTACAGACTTTACCATCCGCACGTTCTTTCTCCATACTTATGGTCATTTTCAAACCACTACAAGAGCGGAAAATATACGGCCGACGGGCGCTGGTCCGACACTGCAAAATCGAAACAGTGCGGCAGTGCAGTCATCATCAGACGTCTTGAAGAGAGAGGCGAGATACTCTTAAACGAGAGTGGAAACGAACCTATATTTTTCTACAGTACGCAGGCAGTCGCCGGCAGTGAGAATCTTCAGAAGTTTCTCAACGGCATAGACGGCATAACCTTAAGAGTCGACGGCTGGCCCGGAAAAAAGACATCGGAAGCGGTTAAAAAAGCATTCGGTTTCTATCTGAAAGGGGACCCAAGAAACGATGCGTAGATATCTCCTTGCAATAACAGTGATGCTTGCGATGCATGGGTGTATTTTGGACGAAAAGATGACGGATACCCCTTCCAGAAAGGAGGATGTTCCATATTTCATATCTGAAGTGAAAAAGGGGGCACTCTATATAGAGGAGGGGGATCTTCACTATATGCTGGCAAACGACGCCATAGACTACAGAGTAGTTCCATCTCCCAAAGCTACAAAATTGGCCGTAGAGACGATGCTTCTGTCAAATCTCACAGTCGTCCGTTTTTACGAAAAGAGAGAGGATGGACGATACCACCCTCTTGTAACAGAGGCGACAAATGGTATTTGGGAAAATTTCTCGAAAAAAAGCGGCATTGACCCGGACGATCTTCGCTACCCCAGAATGAAGCTGATAGGCTGGGAGAGTGAAGAGAAAGTGCGTTTGAAACTCTTTGCAGGATATAGACACAAAAGAGTTGAAAAAGAGGTCACGATATCTCTTGACTAAACGCTTAAATTCACCCTTTACAGCAGCTAGAGGTGTTTCCTTCGCAACACAGAAGCATATACTCGGCATCCAAACTACCGCTTCTTGAAGCCTTCTTGAACCACCTTTTGGCTTCATCTATACTTTTTTCTACTCCAAACCCTTCATAGTAGAGCATACCTAGGTAATACTGCGCTTCCGGATCTTTCCTATGCATATTCAGCGCCCTGAAAGCCTCTTCATACTTCCCATCTTCATAAAAACCTATCGCATCTTCAAGTGAATACTCTTTTTCCATACCAAATCCTCTTCTATCTGTGCCAACCATGCATTTTTCTTGCATTGACGACATCATACTCTTTAAAAATATCTATATGGCTTGTAGCTACGAAGTAGCCATCTTCGAGATCTTTATCTATAGTTTTTTCGACAACTCCACCCTTTTCAAGCAAAAAAACAACGATGCCGGAATTTTTCATTAGACGATAGATCTTTTTCAAAAATTCCTCCAAATTTTCCGACAGGAGATCGTCACCGATAGTTATAAACGCGTACTCATATAGTCTCGCGTGCCTGTTGTAGGCCTTGGCCGCCAGATCGAGCCTCTGAACTCTGCATCTGTCGTATGTTATCTCTTTTGAAAAACCGGGCTCATCGTCGCAGATATATTTGAGATCGTACTCGTAATTTCTCTCTTTCGCCAACTCGATAAGATAGTCGTGAAGATCGTTGCTACAGTCGGTAATATGCAGAATCTGCTGATTTGGATAGTGGTTTGAGACGATCTGCATTAACATATCTACACCGCTTTTTTCAACTCTTTTCATTCTCAATCCTCCCCGTAAGATGCCAGTTTCTCTACAAGTGCATCGTGGTTTTTACCGTTTGAGGCCACTATGATGTGATCACTCAGGCTGTAAGGATCGCCTTTATGGTTGCTGACCCTGCCTCCTGCCTCCTCAACAAGCAAAATTCCGGCGGCAACATCCCATGGCTTCAGGTTGCACTCGTAAAATCCGTCGAATGTACCTCTTGCCACATAGCAAAGATCGATAGCGGCAGATCCGAGTCTTCGAATATCCTGCGTAAAGGGCAGAAGGTTTTTCATAGTCTCTATTACCCATCTGAAATCCTCCCCCATCTCAACCTTCGTATAGGGAAAACCTGTCGAAAGGAGAGATTGCTGTAGGTCGGAGGTATCGGTTACACATACTTTTTTGCCGTTTAAAAAGGCGCCTTCGCCTCTTTTGGCATAGAAGAGCTCGTTAAGAATCGGATTGTAGACGACTCCCACAACCGGTACTCCATCCTCCCAGACTCCTACCGAGACGGCGCAAAACGGTATTTTGTGAACAAAGTTTGTAGTGCCGTCTATAGGGTCTATATATATCGCTTTTGAAGCTCTCTCGCTCTCTTTTGAACTCTCTTCACCTATGAGTGTATACTCAGGAAAGTGGCGAAAAAGCCTCTCTTTCAAAAACTCTTCCACCATAACATCATATTGGGTAACTAGGTCTACCGTACCTTTATGGCGCACCTCTTTTACCGATTCGTACCCTTTACGCAAGATTTCTCCGGCTTCAAGCATCGACTCTATAAGTTTTTCCAACAATTTTTTCCTTTTTTTGGTAAACTTCCAAAAACACAATTCAAAGTCTACGAATGATACCAAATACAGATATGTTTCACAAAGCCTTGCGCCTATGCGCATGGGCACATTATGGCCAGGTTACCAAGTTTGGCGACCCTTACGTAACACATCCGGTCGCGGCATCTTACGAAATCATGGCAGCTGCAGCTGCCGGAGAGGATTTCGACACCGATCTTGCAGTTATCTGCTCCATACTTCACGATGTCGTAGAGAAGAGCGACGTGACACTATACTCCATAAAGAAGGATTTCGGTAAAAGAGTGGCAGACGGGGTAGGGGCGTTGACTAAAAAGAGCGATATTATTGAGAGCGAGCAGCTCAGAGAGTCGCTGATGAGAATTTTGGAGCAGCCAAAAGAGGTCGCTATGGCGAAGCTTGCCGACAGAATAAGCAGTATGCTGCCGCCGCCGTTAGATTGGACGAAAGAGAAGATAGAGACTATAACTCGAAACGGAGAGATGATATACAATATGCTCGGTGAAGCGAGTCCTTACCTCTCTAAAAGATTGAAAGATAAAATAGAGTTTTACAAAAGGGTAGTGGAGAAGAGATCGTGAGAAACCGTCCCGGGTACAACCTATTTAAAAATGCGGGGTATGCCCTGGAAGGTTTTTTAGAGGTTTTAAAAAACGAAACCGCCTTCAAGATAGAGCTTTTCATCTCCGTTTGTGTATGGGTCGGGCTGATCTTCGTTCCGATACCGTTCATAGCGAAAGCCATACTTGCACTCTCTCTTTTTCCGGTACTCATAGCCGAACTTGCCAACAGCGCCATCGAAAGAGTAGTCGACCTGGCGACGATGGAGCATCATAAACTTGCAAAACATGCAAAAGATGCCGCCAGCGCCATGGTCCTTTTCAGCGTAATTTTCGCAATTTTGGTATGGTTGGCTACTCTCTCTTATCTTTTCATATGGTCATGATGCTCTTTGTTTGTTGCAGACTCGGGTAAAATAGGCATCTGCTGATGCATTTTATGCATCTTCTGCATGATCACTTCAGGTTTTACTATCATCACATAACCTTTGTATACGGTGAAGAGTCCAAAGAGCATCACGATAACGGCCGCTATTTTTATAACCAACATTCTGTAGGAGGAACCTTTTATAAAAGATGAGAAGATTCCTACTCCAAGCATCGCAGGTATGGTTGCTACTCCGAAGACTCCCATGACTATCGCACCTTTTAGAGCCGACCCGGCTACTATGGCCGCCGTTGCGAAGAAATAGACAAGGCCGCAAGGTATCAGACCGTTGAGCATCCCCATGAAGAAGAAGCTTGCAAGAGTCTTGGAGTGTATGGCATACCTTATGAGTCTTCCGAAAAATGAGCTTTGAGCCAAAGATGACTCTATCGAGTTCAAAAATCTGATTTTTCCTATGAGAGAGAGGCCTATGAGTATCATCAAAATACCGACAGCCATGAAAAGAAGGCCTTTGGCGGTCATGTTGAAACCGACCTTCTGCCCTAGATAGCCAAAAAGGGCACCGACCATCATATAGCTTACAACACGACCGACACTATAGAGAAGGTGGGCTGCAAACTGTCTGCTTTTGGACCACTCTGCATCCACTTTGGCGGCAGTGTAAGCCAGTACGAAACCTCCACACATACCTATACAGTGTCCAAAGGAGCCAAGGAGTGCTACAACAAATATCGTACTAAGCTCTATACCGCCCATCTTTTCCCTTTTTGATTGTGTAACGAGAGTATTTTAGACAAATATCCATAAACAGAGTGTTAATCGACGACAAGTTCGGGTCTGTTTTTGTAAACTCCTATACGAACATTTTTCAAAACTATCCTTTCGCCGCTCTTAGGGCGTGAAGATCTATTTTTGAAATAGAGTTTTACCTTCAGCCCATTTCCGTAATAGAGATAGCCTCGTTTATAGACCCCTTCTACTTTAGCGACAACTTCACTCAAATCTTTTTGCAAATCTATCTTTTTTAAACTCTTTGAAAGAAGCGGCCCAATATCTCTTTTTCCGAAATCTTCCAAAACGTTCAGTTTGGTGATCTCTTGCACTCCTTTGTAGTTGTAGAGTCTCTCAACCGCTATATCGTACTCGTGCCCAAGCTCCAATGAGTCTATATCTTTATATATGGCTATCGCTCTGTCGCCTCTCGCTTTGATTATCGCGATAGACCCTTTTTTATATATAACGACCACTTTTTTCAAAATTATGTTGCATCTGCCGGGGCTCTTTTCGTAAAGATCCGCAACATTCACAACCGTTCTCTTTGCAGCTGCCTGTGAGGAAAATTTTGTCGTTTCCTCCCCTTTCTTGAAACGAAAAGGGGAGGTCGTAAAGTCTGCATAAATCGGCAGATGGTCCGAGTAACCCTCTCCCAAATGTTTTCCATGCCCCCTTTTAGCCTTTTGCCATCTGAATATTGCACCGTTGCTCTTGAAAAGATAGTACGGTTTAAATGGCCTGAACGATCGGTCTACATAGTTTACCCCTTTATCGTCAAACATGGATGGAGGCAAGACAATATGATCTAGCGCGCTTTTATGACCGAAAAAGTTGTGTGACCAGCGCCGACTTGGAGGAAGTTCTAGCCATAGGTTCGTATGGTACCCGCTTTTGACTTTCCGTTTATAGACCGGTTTACCGTCTATTTGGGTTTTAAGTATATGGCCGATACCTGTTATGCCACCCGTATCGTTGACTCTTTTTGAATGTAAAATCTCCCTCCACTCGTTCCAGTTGCTGTTTAAATCTCCCAATATTATGTAGTCGTTCTTGATTTCAGAGACTCTTTCGGCCAGTACCTTTGCACTCTTTAACCTGAGGCTCTCCGGGCCGCTGCGGGACTTCCAGTGGTTTACAAAAAGTGTCACTCTCCTTCCATCCACTTCGACAGTCACTTCAAGAATGTTGCGAAGTTTCGACTTCGGGTCCGGGTCGAGCTCCTTTATGTCTACTATGGGAAATTTGGAGAGTAGGGCACACCTAACGGCCGTCACCTTTTTTTTGGCTATAGCTCTTTGCGGAAGATTTACACCGCATTTTGAAAGTTCATTTTGCAGCGCCAGCAGCGCATCGTCGCTCTCGATCTCCTGCAGAGCCAATATATCCGGTTTCATATCGCAAATAACTCTGGAGATATTTTCGAGTTTTTTTCTGAAATTTTCTTCATTCCAGCCATATCCCGTAAAAGGTATATACTCGGTATACTCACTTCCGCTTTTTCTAAGATCGAAGAGATTCTCTACGTTATATGTGGCTACGCGAAACTCTCCACATAGAAGATAGATGGGTAAAAATATTAAAAACAGACTTTTCATGGAGAAGATTTTAGCGTAAAAGCCCCTTTAAAGTAGCAGAGTGATACTATTTATCAAAATTTTCTAAAGGTAGCTGTATGGAAATAGAGAGTGAAGATATAACCTCCGAAGCTTTGAAACATTTTGTATCTCCAAAAAACTATGGCGAGCTTGCGGAGGCAGATGCCGTCGGCACGGGGTACGACAGCGCCACAAACAACTATGCTACGATTTTTCTCAAAATATCGGAAAATTCGATAGAGAAGGCCAAATATGTGGCCCACGGATCGGAAGATATAGTCATACTCGGATCTGTTTTTACACAGATGATAGAGGGTGATTTTATCGAAAATGCGTTAAAGAGAGTGGAG